>DATKYN010000061.1:0-14123 GCA_035528435.1 Burkholderiales bacterium | reverse complement strand
GCGCCTTGACGAGCGAAATACCGATTCGGTCCAGCACCCGTGCCGTGGCGGCATTGATGTCGGGGGCAAGCACGGGTTGTACGCAACCATCGAGAACCAGCATCTTGCGCGCGTGCCTGGGGGAGGGCCATGTCGTGTTGCGCGCGACGGTTGTCGGGACCTTCCGGCGCAGTGACTCTGGCAGTAGCGGTCGGAACGCCTGCCCGATCTTGAGTAATGGTCTGAATACTGTCTGATTCGGAATAAGCCTGTTCAACACGGTGCGCTTTGCACTATCCGTGAACGAACGCTTGACATGTTTTTCGACGATGTCGCGGCCGATATCGACCAGCCGGCCGTAGCGAACACCCGACGGGCAGGTGGTTTCGCAGGAGCGGCATGTCAGGCAACGGTCCAGGTGCAGCTGCGTTTTCGCGGTGACGGCGTTGCCTTCCAGCACTTCCTTGATCAGGTAGATTCGTCCGCGCGGGCTGTCCAGCTCGTCACCGAGTAACTGATAGGTGGGGCAAGTGGCCGTACAGAAACCGCAGTGCACACAGGAGCGCAGAATGTCGTTGGCCTCCTTGCCTTCAGGCGTGTTCCGGATCGACTCGGCGAGGTTGGTTTTCATCTTGTTTGTTTCGGTGGGACGGTGCGTTGGTGGTGAATAGTCCGGGTACGGATAACGATCACTTGGTGCCTTTGCGCTAGCGGCGATATATCAAAAGCTGTCATGCAGACGGTGCGGGCCGAAAACGCCTTCCGGGTCGATTGCCTGCTTGATTCCTCGCTGTAGCTTGAGCATCCCGGGTTGCAACTGTTGTATCGCACTGCCATTGTGAGTGGAACGGAACAAAGTCGCGTAACCGCCGCAAGCGCTCGCATTGGCATTCATCTGGCTGAGCTCGCCGTCACCGGAAACCCAGCGCAGGCTGCCATTCCACTCAATCAGAGTGGGGCCGAGCTCATGAGGTGCTGCCGTCGACTTGACTGAAAGGCGCCATATCGATTTTGCATCAGAGAAGAACGGGTGCGTATGCTCGCGAACCGATTGCCAGAATGGCTCGCCGTCGATCGATTCACCACCCAATTGTTTTTGTGCGGCTGCGACTGCCGACGCGGCACCCGACAGGCGGATATACAGGCCTTTATCGACGAAGCAGGTTGCCGAGAGTGGAAGAGGCTGGCCGGCGTAACGGTTCATGGTATCGATGGCCTTCGCTTCGCTCATCTCGAGGCGAAGCGTTTGCTCCGTTTCCGGTATCGGCAACACCTTGACCGAGGCTTCAAGTATCAGGGCAAGCGTGCCGAAAGAACCTGTCAACAGCCTTGAAACATCGTAGCCGGCAACGTTCTTCATTACCTGGCCACCGAAGCGAAGGTCTTCGCCCGCGCTGTTCAACACGCGCACGCCGAGAACGAAATCGCGGACGGATCCCTGGTAGGCGCGCCGCGGACCGGAAAAACCGGTTGCAATACATCCACCAAACGTAGCCTCGGAGCCAAAGTGCGGCGGTTCGAACGCGAGCATCTGACCGTGCTCCGCGAGGGTTGCCTCGACCTCGTGCAGCGGCGTGCCGGCCCGTGCCGTAAAGACCAGTTCGGTGGGTTCGTATTCGACGATCCCGCTATAGGCCCGGATGTCGATGACATCGCCATCAAGTCGAAGGCCGTAAAAATCCTTGGAGCCACCACCGCGTATACGCAGTGCGCGCTTATTGTTAACCGCCGAGGCGATGGTATTCCGGAATTGTTCAATGTGGTCGGACAAGCTGATTCACCAGAAAATATTAATCAACGGAGTCGCGCGACAACCCAATGTCTTGATTGCAGTGAGCGGATTGTTGCGATTCGCGAGGCGAGACGGGAACGATGATGCAGCAAACGGCAGCGCAACATTCGTCTTGCGGGCGCATTACATTTCCGCCTCCGGTTTGTTAACTCAAGTCATCTAGTCGGCACCGCTGTCATTCAGAATCGCGGCAATTCGGGAAACTTCTCCTCGCCCCTGTGCACGTGCATGGCGCCAAATTCGGCGCAGCGCTGAAGTGTGGGCACCGCTTTGCCCGGATTGAGCAACCCATATTCATCGAAAACATGCTTGATGGAGTGAAAGGTATTCAGTTCAGCCGGCTGAAATTGCACGCACATCTGATTGATTTTCTCAATGCCGACGCCATGTTCGCCGGTGATGGTGCCGCCCACTTCAACACACAATTCCAGAATCGCTGCGCCGTATTGTTCAGCGCGGTGCAGTTGATCATCGTCACTGGCATCGAACATGACCAGTGGATGGAGGTTGCCGTCACCGGCGTGGAACACGTTGGCACACTGCAGATCGAATGTGTCCTGCATCTCGGTGATGCGTTTCAGGACATTGGACAGCTGCTTGCGCGGGATCGTCCCGTCGAGACAGAAGTAGTCGGGCAGGATTCGGCCGACCGCCGGAAACGCCGATTTGCGCCCGGCCCACAACTTGAGGCGCTCGGCCTCATCGCGCGAAACACGAATTTCCGTGGCACCGGCGTTATTAAGCACGTCGGTCATGCGAGATATCTCGCTGGCCACTTCTTCTTCGGTACCGTCCGACTCGCACAGCAGCATGGCTTCGGCATCGAGGGGATAACCGGCGCCGATGAATTTTTCGACCGCGCCGGTTGCTTTCTTGTCCATCATTTCCAGCCCGGCCGGGATGATTCCCGCGGCAATGATGTCGCCGACTGCCTGGCCAGCCTTGCCGATGTTATCGAAAGCGGCCATGACAACCTGCGCCTTCACCGGACGCGCCAGTAGCTTGACGGTAATCTCGGTCACCACACCCAGCAATCCTTCGGACCCGGTGATCAGCGCGAGCAGGTCATACCCCGGCGTGTCCAGGCCCTCGCTGCCGATCTCCAGTAATTCGCCCTCTATGGTCACGAAACGCACTTTCATGATGTTGTTCACAGTCAGGCCATATTTCAGGCAATGTACTCCGCCCGAGTTCTCGGCAACGTTGCCGCCAATGGAGCAGGCTATCTGGCTTGAGGGGTCAGGCGCGTAGTACAGGCCGTGCGGCGCCGCTGCTTCCGAGATTGCAACATTGCGCACGCCGGGCTGGACGCGGGCCATGCGTGCTTGCGGGTCCACTTCAAGTATCCGTTGCAGTTTCGACAAACCGAGCAGAAGACCGTGCTCGTATGGAAGGGCACCGCCAGACAATCCGGTACCGGCACCACGGAACACCACGGGAACACGTCCCTCATGGCAAATTCTCAGAACCGCGCGTATCTGGCCTTCGTTTTCCGGCAGCGCTACCGCCAGCGGAACCTGCCGGTACGCACTCAGCCCATCGCACTCGAATGGCTTGAGTTCTTCCAGATCATGCAACAGCGACGCTTCGGGAAGTACAGTCGAGAGGCGTTTGACGAGTTCGGCCTTGGAAATCAGGGGCTTGACTGTCTCGGCAGGAAAATCATCGGGTTTGCCCATGTTTATCCAGTGGTTTATCCAGTGGTTAGTCTGTGTTGATCGGTGCTTGTTACGGGTTGATCAGTATTGCGCGAAAGTCGTTGACATTGGTCATGGTCGGGCCGGTGATCACAAGGTCTTCCAGACTGCGGAAATAGCTGTAGCCGTCATTATCGGCAAGCATGCTTTTGGCGTCCATCCCCAGCGCGCGGCCGCGCTGCAACGAATCGGGACCAACAATCGCACCGGCGTTATTCTCGGTGCCGTCAATGCCATCAGTATCGCCGGCGAACGCCCAGACGCCCTTGGCGCCATCGAGCGCAATCCCCAGGGCAAGCAGAAACTCGGCATTGCGCCCGCCGCGCCCGGACCCGCGCACCGTCACGGTTGTCTCGCCGCCCGACAGCAGTACGCAGGGCGCATTGACTGGTTGGTTGTGACGCAGTACCTGGCGTGCGATGCCGGCATGTACCAGGGCGACTTCCCGTGATTCGCCTTCAATGGCGTCGCCAAGGATCAGCGGCGTAATTCCGAAGCCTGTGGCGATATCGGCCGCCGCCTGCAATGACATTTGCGGCGCGGCAATCATCTGCAGCTCGCTGTTGCGCAATCGCGAGTCACCCGGCTTGGGCGTTTCTTCTTTGGCGGCGCGCAAATGCGAAATCACTCTGGCCGGTTCTTGAATTCCGAATTTTTCGAGAATGGCCAGGGCGTCTGCAAACGTGGTCGGGTCTGCGACGGTCGGTCCGGAAGCAATCACCGCAGGGTCGTCTCCGGGAATGTCGGAAATCGCAAGCGTGACGACCCTGGCTGGCGCGGCGGCAGCCGCCAGCCGGCCTCCCTTGACTGCGGAGATATGTTTACGCACGCAATTCATTTCGGTGATGTTGGCGCCGCTCTTGAGCAGTGCTGTGTTGATCTGCTGTTTGTCCTCCAGCGTGATTCCGGGTGCGGGGAGGGTGAGCAGCGCCGAGCCACCGCCGGATACCAGGAACAGCACCAGATCGTCTTGCGACAATTCCTGAACCATCGCCAGCATGCGCTTGGCCGCATCCAGGCCGGCGGCGTCGGGTACCGGATGCGCGGCCTCGACGACTTCAATGCGCTGGGTCGGCACGCGATGGCCGTAACGGGTAACGACCAGTCCTTCGAGTTGTCCGTGCCAGTGAGCTTCGACCGCTCTTGCCATCGCGGCGGCGGCTTTGCCGCAACCGATCACGATTGTCCTGCCCTTGGGCGGGTCAGGCAGGAAGTGCTGGATCGATATATCCGGCAATGCAGACGCGACTGCGGCGTCGAATAACTGGCGTAACAACGCTCGTGGCTCCGGCGTCATCGCGCTGCCACATCCGTGCGGGTCATCGGAACCTGAGTATCGACCTCGTCCAATTCGATCCTTCTGCCAAACCGGAAGTCCGAAGACTCGATGCCTGCTCGCGACGCGAGTGCTTCAGCACGATGATTGCCAGATGCAAAATTGTCGTTCTGTTTCATTTTCTTGCTCGTCCCTTGAATCTTCACTACCGCCACTGTAACCGTGCAGTAGACCTCGCTGCCTTGTCAAATCTATCGTTTCGTCAAATCGTGCATTTCCCATTGCGGGTTATCGTCGTTAGTTCCAGGCGAGGCGGGTGCGCTTGTTCGTCAATCAGGAAGGATTGATTCGCAAGTCAATTCAGGCGTCAGCAAACTTGTATGGGCCGCCACGCTCAAGCGCCCGCCGGTACGCAGGGCGTGTCCGGAAACGTTCCTTGAAGCCGACCAGGTTCGGGTAGTCGCTGACCGGCCCCCGCATCGCGCCCGCTTCAACAACAAAGGAAAGCTGGATGTCAGCTGCACCAAACCGGTTGGCCACGAACCAGTCGCGGTCACCGAGAGCGTCGCTCATGTAGGCGAAGTGA
The DNA here is from genome assembly GCA_035528435.1 of Burkholderiales bacterium. Classification (GTDB taxonomy): domain Bacteria; phylum Pseudomonadota; class Gammaproteobacteria; order Burkholderiales; family Eutrophovitaceae; genus SG8-40. The sequence continues at coordinate 8,793 of DATKYN010000061.1, read as the reverse complement.
TTGTGCAACTCGCTATCGATGCGCTGCCACAGGGGCTGGCCCGCTTCGCCGAGGCGGCTGACATACAACTTGAGCAGCAACGGCAGCATGCCCGAACCCTCGGCGAAGTGCATCCAGTGGAGATAATCAAGGTATTCCTGCGAATCGATGTCGGCTTCCGGTGCAAACTTGCCGTGGCCATACTTGCGCGCAAGGTACTCGACGATGACTGCGGATTCGGCGACAAGCAGATTGCCATCGGTTATCACAGGCGACTTGCCAAGCGGATGGATCTTCTTGAGCTCGGGTGGCGCGAGGTTGGTAACCGGGTCGCGCTGGTATTGCACCAGCTCGTAGTCGAGTTCCAGTTCTTCGAGCAGCCACAAAACGCGCTGCGAGCGGGAGTCATTGAGGTGGTGGAGTGTGATCACGGTCGTGTGCCTGTACTAGGAATGATTGCCATTGTCGCATCAGAAGGCGGGGAACATGTCTGGCATCTTCCCGATTTTCTCAACCTTTCTTTCCGGAAACTCCGTAGACTCGGGCCGGTAGTATCGGGCGAACGGTAGTTTCGGTCGAACGGACGGAAACTTTTCATGTCATATACCCGGATGGTCGCTGGGCGCTGCCCGACGCATCCTCTCAGGAGAATCACCATGGCCAAGGGTCAATTACGCAGCAACCGTGAACAGAAGAAACCGAAACAGCCGAAGAAGGTTGTTGCCGCGGCGTCAACATCCACTGTCACACCGTCACGCGCATCCGGCATGATTGGCGCGAATACGAAAAAGAAGTAACTGCCGGCGGCAAGCTGGCACCGGCTGAAGCGGCGCCAGTCTGAGCGCTCACGCTACTTCAGCCGCACTCAGCGGGCATTGCGCTGATCAATCATTCCGCAACGGGGTGATTGGCGAGGATTTCCAGCGCCTTGACCATGGCCGAATGGTCCCACTTGGCCCCGCCTTGGGCCTGGCAGGCGTTGAACAGCTCCTGCGCCGTCGCTGTGTTGGGCAGGCTCATGCCGAGGCTGCGCGCAGTGGAGAGAGCCAGGTTGAGGTCTTTCTGGTGCAGTTCGATCCGGAAGCCCGGGTCAAAAGTGCGTTTGATCATCCGCTCACCATGGATTTCCAGAATCTTTGAAGAGGCGAACCCGCCCATCAGTGCCTGCCGTACCTTGGCGGGATCAACGCCGGCCTTGGACGCAAGCAGCAGTGCCTCGCCGACTGCCTCGATATTCAACGCCACGACAATCTGATTGGCGACCTTGCATACCTGACCTGCGCCGACACCGCCCACCAGCGTGATGTTCTTGCCCATCAGTTCGAACAGCGGTTTGACTTTCTCGAAAGTGGCGTCAGCTGCGCCAACCATGATTGTGAGCGCTGCATTCTTTGCACCGACCTCGCCGCCCGAGACTGGCGCATCGACGTAATCGACGCCCAGCTTCTTGAGTCGGTCGGCGAAATCCCGCGTCGCGATCGGTGAGATCGAACTCATGTCGATGACGATCTTGCCGTTGGACAGGCCACTGGCGACGCCTTCTTCGCCAAACAGTACTTTTTCGACGTCCGGCGTGTCAGGGACCATGGTGATGATGACTTCGGCTTTGCCGGCGACTTCCGCTGCAGTCGTGCAGCTGTGGCCGCCCGCGCTTGTGAGGTCGTTCGGAACACCGCTGCGCGATTGCAGAAACAGCGTGTGACCGCCCTTGATCAGATGCTCCGCCATGGGTTTTCCCATGATGCCCAGTCCGATAAATCCGATATTCATTCAAGGTCTCCTGAATTCTTGTCTGAGAAGTTATTGGCAGAGTCACCGGAAAAAGCCCAATCGATGTTTGTTCTACAGCGAGCAGGCTGTCGGTACCCAGCCTGTAAACGGTAGCCGCGATGCCTGGTGCGTTCTGATGTTTCTGTTTTTCCGATGTCTCCGTAGCGCCTGTGGTCAGTACACGGTTTCAAAGATACGGCTTTGCCCAGCCCAGCCCGTCTACCGTGTCGCCGGCCGGGCGATATTCGCAACCGATCCAGCCGTCGTAACCAATACGGTCGACAAAGTCGAACAGGAACGGATAGTTGATTTCTCCGCTGCCGGGTTCATGGCGTCCCGGTGTGTCAGCGAGCTGCATGTGTCCGATCTTCGACAGGTTTTTTTCAATTGTGAGGGCGAGGTCGCCCTCCATGATCTGCATGTGATAGATGTCGTATTGAAAAGCGAGGTTGGGCACGTTCGCGTAATGCATGATGTCGAAGGCCTGCGCCGAGAAATTGAGATAGAAACCCGGAATGTCACGCGTATTGATTGCCTCGATCAGCAGCGTGATGTCGTGCTTTGCCAATTCCTTGCCAGCGAATCGCAGGTTGTCGATATAGGCTTGGCGCATTTGCTCATCGCCGGCACCGCGTGGCTTCAGGCCTGCCATGCAATGCAGTTGTTTGCAGTTGAGTGCCAGCGCGTAATCGAGCGCCTTGCCAACGTTGTCCTGAAATTCGCCGGTGCGGGCCGGATCGCACGCCATGCCGCGATCACCGGCGTCCCAGTCGCCGGGTGGCATGTTGAACAGCACCATATCGAGACCGTTGCTTTTCAGCTTTTCTTCGATCAAAGCCTTTTCAAAGGCGTAGGGGAACAGAAATTCGACGCCTTTGAAGCCTGCCTTGGCAGCCGCATCGAAGCGGTCCGGAAATTCGGTTTCGTTGAACATCATGGAAAGGTTGGCGTTTAACTTGGGCACTCAGAACCTCGCTGTTGAGATGGAGTCGGTTGTGCAGTAGCAGCGCAGCATTATAAACGGCCGGGACAAGCGGGTTGGGTACCAACCGTATAATGCACATACTCAAATCATCCAAGTACTCACATTCATGAAATTTACGGGAACCGATAACTATGTCGCCAGCGACGACCTGACGATGGCGGTTAATGCCGCCGTGACGCTGGAAAGGCCGCTGCTCATCAAGGGTGAGCCGGGCACGGGCAAGACCATGCTCGCCGTTGAGGTGGCAAAGTCATTGAACCGGCCCCTGTTCCAGTGGCATATCAAGTCTACCTCCAAAGCCCAGCAGGGGCTCTATGAGTACGATGCCGTATCGAGGTTGCGCGACTCGCAACTGGGAGAAGACAAGGTTCATGACATTTCAAACTATATTGTTCGCGGTCCGCTATGGGAAGCGTTTGAATCGGAGTCGCCGGCAGTTGTCCTGATCGACGAGGTCGACAAGGCAGATATCGAGTTTCCGAACGACTTGCTCAGGGAACTCGACCGCATGGAGTTCTATGTATACGAGACGCGGCAACTGGTGAAAGCGAAGAACCGGCCGGTCATCATCATCACCAGCAATAATGAAAAAGATCTCCCCGATGCGTTCCTGCGCCGGTGTTTCTTCCATTACATCCGCTTCCCCGACAAGGACACGATGGCGAGGATCGTTGATGTGCACTTTCCCGGTGTGAAGAAACTGCTGCTGCGAGAAGCGCTCGAGGTGTTCTTTGATATTCGCGAGGTGCCGGGACTGAAGAAGAAACCGTCAACTTCGGAATTGCTCGACTGGCTCAAATTGCTGATGGCTGAAGATATTTCTCCCGAGGCCTTACGCTCGGACGATAAGCGCAAGCTGATTCCGCCGCTGGCCGGTGCGCTGTTGAAAAACGAGCAGGACGTACACCTGTTTGAACGCCTGGTATTCATGTCGCGTCGTGACCGTTGATCGCTTCCCTTCCTTTCCAGACTGAACAGCCGGCGGGTTGATGCGACATGCTGACTGAATTCTTTCTCAAACTCCGTGATGGCGGCATACCCGCATCGATCAAGGAGTACCTGACCCTGATCGAGGGACTGCAGAAGCATGTCGCCGCAGGGAGCATGGAGGATTTTTATTTTCTTGCGCGCACGTCACTGGTCAAGGACGAGTCGAACTACGACCGTTTCGATCGCGTATTCGGAGAGTATTTTCGCGGCATTCAGGCCCTGCCGGATGATTTGTTTGCGGAAGTGCCGATGGACTGGTTGCGACGGCAGGCCGAGTTGTTACTGTCTGAAGAGGAAAAGAAGGAGATCGATTCACTGGGCGGTTGGGAGAAGTTGATGGAAACGCTCAAGAAGCGCCTCGAAGAGCAGCGCGGCCGGCACCAGGGCGGTTCGAAGTGGATTGGTACCGCTGGCACATCACCTTTTGGTGCCTATGGTTACAACCCTGAAGGCGTTCGCATCGGCCAGGAAGGCTCGCGTAATCGAAGTGCCGTCAAGGTATGGGACAAGCGCGAGTTTCGCAATCTCGACGACACGGTGGAATTGGGCACGCGCAACATCAAGGTTGCGCTGAAACGGTTGCGCCGCTTTGCACGGGAGGGCGCGGCCGAGGAACTGGATCTGGACGATACGATACGATCCACCGCGCGTAACGCGGGTTTTCTCGACCTGAAGATGGTTCCGGAGCGGCACAACGCAGTGAAAGTTCTGCTTTTTCTGGACGTGGGCGGCTCAATGGACGACTACGTGCGGTCTTGCGAAGAGTTGTTCTCGGCGGCCCGCTCGGAATTCAAGCACCTTGAGTATTTTTATTTTCACAATTTTGTCTACGAGTCGGTCTGGAAGGACAACCGGCGGCGTAACAGTGAGCGCATTCCGTTGATGCAGATCCTTCACAAATACAGTCATGACTACAAGCTGGTGTTTGTCGGCGATGCGGCAATGAGCCCGTACGAAATCGCCTATCCGGGCGGCAGCGTAGAGCACCACAACGAAGAGGCGGGCGCGGTCTGGTTGAAACGCATGCTGGATGTGTATGACAAGGCGGTATGGATCAATCCGACGCCGGAGGAACGCTGGCCTTATTACGAATCGATCACCATGATTGGCGATCTGATGGAGGAGCGGATGTATTCGTTGACGCTCGACGGACTGCAAGGCGCGATGCGCCGTCTGACGAAGTAGGGTGCCGGGCGCTCGCCGTCCTTCAGGTCTTCCTGGAAATTTGTTTTGCTGCGAGTTTGCTGCCAAACCGTGCAGCGTCGATGAGAACGCGCTCGTGCCTGCCCGTGGAGATGGTATCGATACCATCGTGGGCGACTACTGAAAAGACCAGTTTTCGCCCTTCTATGGATTCCAGGGTGGCATCGACGGTAACCGTTAACCCCGGCGGCGTGGCGGCAAGATGGGAGAAGTCGACATGGGTTCCAAGAGACTGCTCCGCCGGCCAGTCAAGGTGGGGGCGGAGCAATTCGATACAGGCCCACTCAAGCAAGCCGACCATGAAGCCCGTTGCCAGAACGTCCGGCATTTCACGAAACATGTCCGATTCGGGATACAGGTGCGCAACGGTTTTGTTCGCGGGAATGGTGAAGGTGTGCCGGTGGGTCAGGCCGGATTTCAGAGTGCTTTTCATTTGAGTGAGGCAGCAGGGCGACAAAAACCGGAGCTGAAAATTATGTCAGTCTGTAGCGAGCCTGGGTGATTGGCGCAGTTCGGCCGGGGGCGATGGCGTGATGCTGAGAACTTCCGCAACTGTTGTAACGCCACTCGCCACCTTCAGGGCACCGTTGATGCGCAAGGGTTTCATTCCGTCGCGGTAGCTTTGCTGGCGCAGTTCTTCGACATCGGCATTTTCGCGGATGTGACCTCGCAGACCGTTCGTCATGGTCATGATTTCATAGATGCCAAGCCGACCCTTGTATCCGGTCATCCGGCATTCCAGGCAGCCCGTGGCTTCGTTCACGCTTGCCGGTTTCTCGGACTGCCACGGTCTGATGAGGCTCTGCCAGGCAGCGTCATCAATAGTCGTGCTTTTCTGGCAATGTGGACATAGCGTTCTGAGCAGCCGTTGTCCAACCACGGCAAGAATCGTTGACTGCAGCAAATATGGTGGTACGCCGATGTCGAGCAACCGTGTAATGGCCGCTGCTGCGTCATTGGTGTGTAGCGTGCTGAAAACGAGATGGCCGGTCAGGGCGGCCTGAATGGCCATCTCGGCCGTTTCTCGATCGCGAATCTCGCCAACCATGATGATGTCCGGGTCTTGACGCAGCAGCGTTCGCACGCCCGAAGAGAAGCTGAGCCCGATACCCGATTGCACTTGCATCTGGTTGAACGCGGGTTCGATCATTTCGATCGGATCCTCTACGGTGCATACGTTGACTTCGGGCTTGGCGAGTTGCTTCAGTGTCGAGTAGAGGGTGGTGGTTTTGCCGGAACCGGTTGGACCGGTGACGAGTATGATGCCGTGCGGCTGGGAAACGACGCTCTCCCAGCGCTCCCGGTCTTTTCCCGAAATACCCAGTTGGCGAAAGTCCTTGAGTAGCACGTCCGGGTTGAATATTCGCATGACGAACTTTTCGCCGAACGCGGTTGGCATGGTGGATAGCCGCAGTTCGATTTCGTCACCTTCGGCATTACGCGTTTTGATACGGCCGTCCTGGGGGCGGCGTTTTTCGACCACGTCCATACGCCCGAGAATCTTGATGCGGCTCGTCATCGCTGCGATGACGGGCATCGGAATCTGGTAGACCTGATGCAGCAGGCCATCTATGCGAAAGCGCACGTTGGCAAATTCGCGCCGCGGCTCGACATGGATATCGCTGGCGCGCTGTTCGAATGCATACTGCAGTAGCCAGTCCACCAGTTTGACGACGTGCTGGTCGTTGGCGTCCAGATTGCCGCTTTGTCCGAGTTGTACAAGTTGCTCAAAGTTGGCGATGTCCGACAGATTTGCGCCGTGCTCCTTGCTCGCACCCTGGACCGAGTTCGCCAGGTTATAGAATTCAACCAGATAGTTGTCGATGTCCCGGGGATTGGCGATAACCCGTTTGATTTTGACGCGCAGTACTTTTGCGAGCTCTTCTTCCCAATCCCTCACGAACGGTTCGCAAGTCGCGAATACCGCTTCAGTTGCCGTCACGTTGAGCGGCAGAATGCGAAAACGGGACGCGTATGCATTCGAGATCAGCTTGGTAACCACCGCGAAATCGATTTTGAACGGATCAATGTGCCGGTAATCAATTTCCGTTTTTTCGGCCAGCCACTCCGTCAGGCGCTCAAGGGTGAGCGGTTTGTTTTTCTTCTGTGGGTCCGGCCATTTTTGCTCGGAAATGATGAGCAAGGGGTGGCTTGCACTACTGCGAGCTTTTGAGACCTGCTGCAGAGGCTTCGCGTTATCTGCTGTTACAACTCCGTCGGCGATGAGTTGCTGTAGCACCCACTCCAGGGTCAGGAGGCGGTCACCACGGGCGATGTTATCTGTCCGATGCTGGATGTTTGCGGGCATAGTTTCGCGGGCCGAGATAGGTTGGAGAAGGAAATACGTCAGAGCGCGCAGCGTCTGTCACTATAAACTGCTCGCAAATAGCGAACCAAGAGAGAGCCGGGTCACTTGATACCGGTGGCCTTTGATTGGAAAGGCGCACAGAAATGGTGCGTTAAATCAGCGAAGCGCACCAACATAGCGCATTCACCGTGCTTTTCTTTTCTATAACTCTTTGATTTCAATGAGTTGGATCAACGGAACGACTCTTGCCTTCGGCTAGGCGGTTTGCGTGGTTCCAAATATAAAAAATCGGAGGGGGAATTATGGATGCGGTGAACACACCGGCAGACGTATTGTTCATTTTGCTGGGCGCCATCATGGTGCTGGCAATGCACGGCGGTTTTGCCTTTCTAGAGGTAGGTACGGTGCGCAAGAAGAATCAGGTCAACGCGCTGGTCAAGATTCTGTGCGATTTTTCCATTTCCACGATCGTTTATTTCCTGGTGGGATATACGCTCGCCTATGGCTCCGGGTTTATGGTCAGTGCGACGACGCTGGCTGAGCAGAGCGGTTACGAGCTGGTAAAGTTTTTCTTTCTTTTGACTTTTGCAGCGGCGATCCCGGCAATTATTTCCGGTGGCATTGCCGAGCGGGCGAAGTTCTATCCGCAACTGATTGCGAGTGCTTTCCTGGTCGCGCTGGTGTATCCGTTTTTCGAAGGCATCGTGTGGAATGGCAACCTGGGATTCCAGGCCTGGCTCGAATCAAGTTTTGGCGCGCCGATGCGCGATTTTGCCGGTTCCGTTGTAGTACACGCCATGGGTGGCTGGATCGCGCTGGCTGCAGTTCTGCTGCTCGGCGCGCGACGGGGGCGTTACAAACAAAGCGGCCAAGTCTCCGCGCATCCGCCTTCCAGCATTCCGTTTCTGGCGCTGGGGGCGTGGATGCTGACGGTCGGCTGGTTCGGGTTTAACGTCATGTCGGCCCAGACGCTGGATGGCATCAGTGGTCTGGTTGCGCTGAATTCCCTGATGGCAATGGTTGGTGGCACGCTGGCTGCGCTGATTGCCGGACGTAATGACCCGGGATTCGTTCACAACGGGCCCTTGGCAGGGCTCGTTGCCGTTTGTGCCGGCTCCGACATCATGCATCCTCTCGGGGCGCTTGCGACCGGTGCAGTGGCCGGTGTGTTGTTTGTGGTGTTTTTCACGATGACGCAGAACCGCTGGAAAATCGATGATGTGCTCGGCGTCTGGCCGTTGCATGGCCTTTGTGGTGCCTGGGGTGGTCTTGCTGCCGGAATTTTCGGGCTCGAGGCTCTGGGCGGACTGGGAGGTGTGTCGTTTATGTCGCAACTGGTTGGCACGATGGCCGGTGTGGCCGTTGCATTGCTGGGTGGTGTGATCGTTTACGGTATTCTGAAAAAGACCATGGGTATTCGCCTGGATCCTGAAGAAGAGTTTATGGGCGCAGATCTCGCAATACACAAGATTTCGAGTTCACCGGAAAAGGAAGCAGGCTGGTAATTACATGCACGGTCCCGGGCCCGTTGACTGAACGGTCCCGGTCTCTGCCTGGG
>DATKYN010000060.1:0-15799 GCA_035528435.1 Burkholderiales bacterium | reverse complement strand
ATAACCCTTCTTCTCACCACCAAACTTCGTCGACAGCACCGATGTGATCGCCGCCGTCAGCGTCGTCTTGCCATGGTCAACGTGGCCAATCGTGCCTACGTTTACGTGCGGCTTGGTCCGCTCAAACTTTCCCTTTGCCATGATGACCTCTCGTTAGTTCTCTATGACGCTGCCAAAAGATGCGATTCGACGAATCGTTACTTGGCGGAATCCTTGTTAATAATGCCGTCGGCGACGCTCTTCGGTGCCTCCGCGTAGTGCTTGAACTCCATGGTGTAGGTCGCTCGCCCTTGGGTCAGTGAGCGAAGAGTCGTCGAATACCCGAACATCTCCGCCAGAGGCACTTCTGCGCGAATCACCTTGCCGCCACCTCCGGCAATGTCGTCCATACCCTGAATAGTCCCCCGCCGTGAGGACAGATCACCCATTACATCGCCCATCTTCTCTTCAGGCATTTCGACTTCGACCGCCATGATCGGCTCAAGGAGAATCGGCGTTGCCTTGCGCATTCCGTCCTTGAAGGCAAGAATTCCCGCCATCTTGAACGAGTTCTCGGACGAATCGACTTCATGATACGAACCGTCGAACAGAGTGACCTTTACATCCACGACCGGATAACCAGCCAGGACGCCGCTCGTCAGGGCTTCGGTGATGCCCTTGTTCACCGCCGGGATGTATTCGCGCGGGACAACACCGCCCTTGATCAAGTCGATAAATTCGTAGCCTTTACCCTGCTCATTCGGCTCCAGCTTGAGCCAGACATGACCGTACTGTCCCTTACCGCCGCTTTGCTTGACGAATTTCCCTTCAACCTCGATCGGCTTCTTAATGGCCTCACGGTAGGCAACCTGCGGCTTTCCGATGTTGGCATCCACGCTGAATTCCCGCTTCATCCGGTCAACAAGAATCTCAAGGTGAAGCTCGCCCATACCTGAAATGATGGTCTGGCCCGATTCCTCGTCGCTGCGGACACGGAAAGACGGGTCCTCCTGCGCAAGGCGGCCGAGGGCGATCCCCATTTTCTCCTGATCCGCCTTTGTCTTGGGTTCCACTGCCTGCGAAATAACCGGCTCCGGAAACTCCATCTTTTCCAGAATCAGCACCTTGTCCGGATCGCAAAGTGTGTCGCCGGTGGTCGCCTCTTTCAGGCCCACCGCAGCCGCAATATCACCCGCTCGCACTTCCTTGAGTTCTTCACGCTGGTTGGCGTGCATCTGCAGAATGCGGCCGATGCGCTCTTTCTTTTGCTTGATCGGGTTGTAAATAGTGTCGCCCGAATTCACGACACCCGAGTACACGCGGAAGAAGATCAATTGGCCAACATACGGGTCGGTCATGATCTTGAAAGCCAGCCCCGAAAAGGGCTCATCGTCGCTAGCAGCTCTTTGAGCTTCTTCGCCGTTTTCCATCACACCCTTGACCGGCGGGATATCGCTCGGTGAGGGCATATAGTCGATGATGCCGTCAAGCATCGCCTGAACGCCCTTGTTCTTGAATGCCGAGCCGCACATCATCGGCACGATTTCCACTGCGATAGTCCGTGCGCGGATGCCGGCACGGATGTCGCTCTCGGACAGATCGCCTTCCTCGAGGTACTTGTTCATCAAGTCCTCGTTCGCCTCAGCGGCCGACTCGACCATCTTCTCGCGCCACTCCTGGGCTGTATCCCTCAGCTCAGCAGGAATCTCGACCTCCTCGAAGCTCATACCCTGCTTGGAGTCGTCCCAGAGAATCGCTCTCATCTTGACCAGATCGATCACGCCAGTGAAGTTCTCTTCGGCGCCAATCGGAATCTGAAGCGGGACCGGGTTGGCCTTGAGACGGGTACGCATTTGCTCGTACACCTTCAAGAAGTTCGCGCCCTGCCGATCCATCTTATTGACGAATGCCAGGCGCGGGACGCGGTACTTGTTGGCCTGCCGCCACACCGTCTCCGACTGGGGCTGAACGCCACCAACAGCACAATAGACCATGCATGCGCCATCCAGAACACGCATCGACCGCTCTACCTCGATGGTGAAGTCAACGTGCCCCGGTGTATCGATGATATTGATCCGATGCTGGGGGTAGCTGCCGTCCATGCCGCTCCAGAAGCAGGTCGTGGCAGCCGATGTGATCGTGATGCCGCGCTCGCGCTCCTGAGCCATCCAGTCCATCACGGCTGCGCCGTCATGCACTTCGCCTATCTTGTGTGACACCCCGGTGTAGAACAGGATTCGTTCAGTGGTCGTGGTCTTGCCCGCATCAATGTGCGCACTGATCCCGATGTTCCGGTACCGGTTAATTGGAGTCGTTCGAGCCATTTAGTGTTCTGCTTTTTCGTTGCCTGATGATCAGAATCGGTAGTGGGAGAAAGCCTTGTTGGCTTCAGCCATGCGATGTACTTCCTCACGCTTCTTCACCGCACCGCCACGCCCCTCTGACGCTTCCTGCAGTTCGTTGCCAAGGCGTGCCGCCATGGATTTCTCACCGCGTTTTCGCGCAGCTTCACGCAACCAGCGCATAGCCAGTGCGTTACGCCTTGCCGGGCGCACTTCAACCGGCACCTGGTAGTTGGCGCCACCCACACGCCGTGACTTCACCTCTACCATCGGGCGCACGTTCTGCAGCGCATTCACAAAGACCTCAACCGGATCACTGCCGTCTTTCTTGGCAATGTGGTCGAAAGCCCCATAAACAATGCGCTCAGCTACGGATTTCTTGCCACGCGTCATGATTACGTTCATGAACTTGGCAACTTCCTCGTTATGGAACTTGGGATCCGGCAGCGTCTCGCGCTTCGGTACTTCTCTACGTCTCGGCATATTTCCTCGTCAATCTTCCGGTTACAGGGCGCGCATAATCAGCCCGCCTTGACCCGCTTCGCGCCATACTTGGACCGGGATTTCTTCCGATCCTTGACGCCTTGGGTATCCAGGCTGCCGCGAACAATGTGGTAGCGCACACCCGGCAAATCTTTCACGCGACCGCCGCGAATCAATACGACCGAGTGCTCCTGAAGGTTGTGCCCCTCTCCGCCGATGTAGCTGATCACCTCGAAGCCATTGGTCAGCCGCACTTTGGCGACCTTTCGCAACGCCGAGTTCGGTTTCTTTGGCGTTGTTGTGTAAACGCGCGTGCAAACACCACGTTTTGCCGGTGACCCGGCAAGCGCCGGAACCTTGCTTTTCATCTCCGGCACGGAGCGCCCTTTGCGCACTAACTGATTGATCGTCGGCATATTTTTTGGATCCCTAAAAAATCGGGGACGGCGTTTCCGCCGTCCCGGACCGGTGTCTTGCAGTGGTGTCCACCGCTGCGGGATTACGGCCGCAGCAGGGGGCAAAAAAAGACGCAAGATTCTATGGTTACAGCATCATGGTGTCAAGCAACCTGTTCGTCTCCGGATGCGTCCGCAGACACGTCTTCGCTTTGGCCAAAGACGCCTTCTTCAGAAAACACATCCGATTCGGTCTGCACCTTCCGGGTTCGATGGTAGGCCAGGCCGGTTCCCGCCGGAATCAACCTGCCGACGATAACGTTCTCCTTGAGACCTCGCAGGTCGTCCTTCTTGCCCATGATGGCGGCCTCGGTGAGAACCCGCGTCGTCTCCTGGAAAGAAGCTGCTGAGATGAAGGAGTCCGTCGACAACGATGCCTTGGTGATGCCAAGGAGCATGTAGTCATACGTTACCTGCCGCTTGTCCTCCGCCACAAGATTGTCGTTTACTTCCAGCACCTCAGAACGCTCTACCTGCTCACCCTGAATGAAGTGGGAGTCTCCCGCATCGGCGATTGTGACCCTGCGCAGCATCTGGCGAACAATGACCTCAATGTGCTTGTCATTGATTTTCACGCCCTGCAGACGGTACACATCCTGGACCTCATCGATTATGTAGCGCGCCAGCGCTTCCACACCGAGCAGGCGCAGAATATCGTGCGGATCGGAAGGACCATCAACGATCATCTCTCCGGCATTGACGACCTGACCATCGTGCACCAGCACATGCTTGTCTTTCGGAATCAGAAACTCGTGGGAAACACCGTCAAGGTCGGTAATGACCAGACGCTGCTTGCCCTTGGTGTCTTTACCGAATGACACGGTACCGGTGACCGCTGCAAGCACGCCAGCATCTTTCGGCGATCGCGCTTCGAACAACTCGGCAACGCGCGGAAGACCTCCGGTAATATCTCGCGTCTTCGACGTCTCCTGCGGAATACGCGCCAGCACCTCGCCAACGCCTACGTCCTGGCCATCCTTGACGGTAATGACGGAATGGATTGGGAACGTGATGTTCACCGGTGTTTCGGTGCCGGCAATTTTTGCCTCCACACCGTTTTCATCGATGAGTTTCACGCTAGGCCGCAAACCCTTCGTCTGGGCAACACCGCGACGTTTCGGGTCAATTACGACAAGCGTTGCCAACCCGGTTACTTCGTCCATCTGGCGTGCGACCGTCGTGCCCTCTTCCACATTCTCGAACTTCACTCGACCAGCATATTCCGTGATGATCGGTCGTGTGTGCGGATCCCAGGTCGCCAGTACTCTACCGGCCTTTACGGCGGCGCCGTCGGTCAGGCTCAGCATTGCGCCGTAGGGAATCTTGTGACGCTCGCGCTCGCGGCCGAGATCATCGGCAATGACAATTTCTCCGGATCGCGATATCACAACCTGCTCCCCCTGAGCATTGGTGACGTAACGCATCTGGGGCGAGAACCGCATGGTGCCGTTCGACTTGGACTCGATCTGGCTTGCCACAGCGGTACGGGATGCCGCACCACCGATGTGGAAGGTCCGCATCGTAAGCTGGGTTCCCGGTTCGCCGATCGACTGCGCGGCGATAACGCCAACCGCTTCACCCGTATTGACTGGCGTCCCGCGGCCGAGATCGCGCCCGTAACATTTGGAGCACAGACCGAAACGCGTCTCGCAAGCCAGCGGCGTTCTGACCTTCACCTCATCGATACCAAGCTCCTCGATGCGGTCGACCGCTTCCTCGTCGAGTAAAGCTGTTGCCTTCACCAGCACAGATCCGTCTTCAGGAATGACGACATCGTTTGCGGCAACGCGGCCCAGGATACGATCACGCAAAGGCTCTATGACCTCACCGCCCTCAATGAGCGCCTTCATGGTGAAACCTTCTACCGTCCCGCAATCGTCCTCGACAACCACCAGGTCCTGCGTTACGTCGACAAGACGCCGCGTCAGATAACCCGAGTTAGCCGTCTTCAGCGCGGTATCAGCCAGACCCTTGCGTGCGCCGTGCGTCGAGATGAAGTACTGCAGCACGTTCAGGCCTTCGCGGAAATTCGCGGTAATTGGCGTTTCGATAATTGACCCGTCGGGCTTGGCCATTAAACCTCGCATCCCGGCAAGCTGACGGATCTGGGCAGCCGAGCCACGGGCTCCTGAATCCGCCATCATGTAAATTGAGTTGAACGATTCCTGCATCACGTCGACGCCTTTCTTGTCCTTCTGCGTCACCCACTCGTCTTTCTTTTCGTCCCACTTGCGTACCGGCTCCTTACCAAGGCGCTCCATCATTGCCTTGGCGACCAGGTCACCCGCACGGCCCCAGATGTCGACCACCTTGTTATAACGCTCACCCTGTGTGACCAGTCCGGATGTGTACTGGGACTCGATTTCCTTCACCTCGTCTTCAGCTGCCGCGATCAGCGTTTCCTTCTCTTTCGGTATTTGCATGTCATTCACAGCGAAAGACAGACCGGCGCGTGTGGCGTAGCTAAAACCGGTATACATCAGCTTGTCAGCGAAAATAACCGTTTCGCGCAGACCGCAAACACGGAAACTGGCATTGATAAGGCGCGAGATTTCCTTCTTCTTCAGAGCCTTGTTAATTACCGAGAAAGGCAGACCGGCAGGAAGAATCTCCGACAGCAGTGCACGACCGACGGTCGTTTCCTGACGCACGATGCTCTCCTCAATCTGCCCGTCAGGTCCGGCGATGCGCTCAGGCAGACGTGCCAGGCATCGCGCCTGCAAATCGGCCTGCCCGTTGTCGTACGCGCGCTGCACTTCCTTGACATCGCTGAAAGCCATGCCTTCGCCACGCGCTCCGATTTTTTCCCGCGTCATGTAGTACAGGCCAAGAACGATATCCTGGGACGGCACAATGATTGGCTCGCCATTAGCGGGAGACAAGATGTTGTTCGAGGACAGCATCAGCGTGCGGGCTTCCATTTGCGCCTCGAGCGACAGAGGCACGTGAACCGCCATCTGGTCACCGTCGAAGTCGGCGTTGAAGGCCGCACACACAAGCGGGTGCAACTGGATCGCCTTGCCTTCGATCAGTACCGGCTCGAACGCCTGAATGCCAAGACGATGTAACGTCGGCGCCCGGTTAAGCATCACCGGGTGCTCGCGAATCACATCTTCGAGAATGTCCCAGACCTCCGGCACCTCCTGCTCGACCAACCGCTTCGCCGCCTTGATCGTGGTAGCCAGCCCAAGCACTTCGAGCTTGTGGAAGATGAACGGCTTGAACAGCTCCAGCGCCATCTTCTTGGGCAAACCGCACTGGTGCAACCGCAGCTGCGGGCCAACAACAATGACCGAGCGGCCAGAATAATCCACCCGTTTGCCGAGCAGATTCTGACGGAAACGACCACCCTTGCCTTTGATCATGTCGGCCAGCGACTTGAGCGGGCGCTTGTTGGCACCGGTCATCGCCTTGCCGCGGCGTCCATTGTCCAGCAGCGAATCCACGGCCTCCTGGAGCATCCGCTTCTCGTTACGCACGATAATTTCCGGCGCTTTCAGTTCAAGCAGACGCTTAAGGCGGTTATTACGGTTGATCACCCGGCGATAAAGATCGTTGAGATCGGATGTCGCGAAGCGGCCACCATCGAGCGGGACCAACGGGCGGAGATCAGGCGGCAGCACCGGCAGCACTTCCATGATCATCCACTCGGGCTTGATACCAGATTTCTGGAAGGCTTCCAGAACCTTTAACCGTTTCGCAATCTTCTTGATCTTTGTTTCCGAATCGGTGGCATCGAGTTCCGCGCGCAGCTTTTCGATCTCGCTACTGACATCGAGTTTACGCAGCAGTTCGCGTACGCCTTCGGCACCCATCACGGCGGAAAATTCGTCACCGAACTCTTCCACTTTCTCGAGATAGTTGTCCTCGGAAAGCAGTTCGCCACGCTTCAGGGGCGTCATCCCCGCGTGCGTGATGACATAAGCCTCGAAGTAAAGCACACGCTCGATGTCCCGCAGCGGGATGTCAAGCACCATGCCGAGCCGTGAGGGTAGCGACTTGAGGAACCAGATATGCGCGACCGGCGAGGCCAGCTCGATGTGCGCCATGCGCTCACGGCGTACTTTTGACAAAGTGACTTCAACACCGCATTTTTCGCAAATCACGCCGCGGTGCTTGAGACGCTTGTACTTCCCGCACAAACACTCGTAGTCTTTTACCGGCCCGAAAATCTTGGCGCAAAAAAGGCCGTCGCGCTCAGGTTTGAACGTGCGGTAATTAATCGTCTCGGGTTTTCTGACCTCACCGTATGACCAAGAGCGAATTTTATCTGGAGACGCGAGCCCGATGCGGATCGCGTCGAATTCTTCCTCCTGGGTGACCTGTTTGAATAGATCGAGCAATGCTTTCATTGTCTGCTCCTTGAATTGCGTGTTCAGTTAGTCCGTGGGCAAAAATCCGGGCCGGATCAGCGACGCTCGAGATCGATGTCGATCACCAGCGAGCGTATTTCCTTCACCAGAACGTTGAACGATTCCGGCATGCCGGCATCGATCTTGTGCTCACCCTTGACGATGTTTTCGTACACCTTCGTACGTCCCGACACGTCGTCGGACTTGACTGTAAGCATCTCCTGCAGTGTGTAGGCGGCGCCATACGCTTCCAGCGCCCACACCTCCATTTCACCGAAACGCTGACCACCGAACTGCGCCTTGCCGCCGAGCGGTTGCTGGGTTACCAGCGAGTACGGGCCAGTGGACCGCGCGTGCATCTTGTCATCGACCAGGTGATGCAACTTCAGAACGTGCATGTAACCGACCGTCACCGGCTGATCGAATGGCTCACCGTTGCGTCCGTCAATTAATTTGATCTGACCGCTACTTGGCAGACCGGCGAGCTCGAGCATCGTCTTGATCTCGCTTTCCTGCGCGCCATCAAAAACCGGGGTTGCGAACGGCACGCCGTCTTTGAGTTTCTCGCACAGCTCGACCACTTCAGCGTCGTTCAGTTCGTCGATGTTCTCGAGCTTACCGCTGGAGTTGTAAATCAGCGTCAGCGCCTTTCGCAGATCGGATACTTCGGACTGCAGCTTGATCATGTCACCGATACGGTGACCAAGACCCTTCGCTGCCCAACCGAGGTGCGTCTCCAGAATCTGTCCAACGTTCATCCGTGAGGGCACGCCAAGCGGATTGAGCACGATGTCCATCGGGGTCCCGTCAGCCATGTGCGGCATATCTTCGATCGGCACAATCTTTGAGATCACACCCTTGTTTCCGTGCCGTCCGGCCATTTTGTCACCCGGCTGCAGTCTGCGCTTCACCGCAAGGTAGACTTTCACCATCTTCTGCACACCCGGCGGCAACTCATCACCCGAAGTGAGTTTCTTTTTCTTCTCGGCGAACATGGCATCAAAGTCCACCCGAGCCTTGTCGAGAATTTCACGCAACTGCTCGAGTTGTTTAGCCGCCTCTTCATTTCCCAGGCGGATATCAAACCACTCGTAAGGCGACATCTCTTCCAGGTAACCCTTGGTGATCTTCGCGCCCTTGGCAAGCTTGTGCGGCCCACCGTTGGCAACTTTACCTACGATCAATCGCTCAATACGCCCAAACGCGTCAGTCTCAACTATGCGCATCTGGTCGGTCAGGTCCTGCCGGTAGCGCTTGAGTTCGTCGTCAATAATGGTTTGCGCACGCTTGTCACGCTCGATACCTTCGCGCGTGAACACCTGCACGTCGATGACGGTGCCTGACATGCCTGAAGGAACCCGAAGCGACGTGTCCTTTACGTCGGAGGCTTTTTCTCCGAAAATCGCCCGCAGCAGTTTTTCTTCCGGCGTCAGTTGGGTCTCACCCTTTGGCGTGACCTTGCCAACGAGCACATCGCCCGCCTCCACCTCTGCGCCGATATATACGATACCGGCCTCGTCGAGGCGACCTAATTGGCCTTCGGACAAGTTGGAAATGTCCCGCGTGATCTCTTCCGGCCCGAGTTTGGTGTCACGCGCCACAACCGACAACTCCTCGATATGGATCGAAGTGAAGCGATCTTCCGCGACCACCCGCTCGGAGATCAATATCGAATCCTCGAAGTTGTAGCCGTTCCACGGCATAAAGGCGACCAGCAGGTTCTGCCCCAGAGCAAGCTCGCCCAGGTCAGTAGAGGCACCGTCCGCAACGACGTCGCCGCGTGCAATAGCGTCTCCAGGCTTGACGATCGGTCGCTGGTTAATGTTGGTATTTTGGTTGGAGCGGGTGTACTTCACCAGGTTGTAAATATCGACCCCTACCTCGCCGGCGGAGGTTTCGTCGTCATTGACGCGAACCACGATACGCGACGCGTCCACGTAGTCGACCTTGCCGCCGCGAAGCGCCTGCACCGCGGTACCAGAGTCGACGGCAACCGTGCGCTCAATGCCGGTACCCACAAGCGCCTTCTCGGCACGCAGGCATGGTACCGCCTGGCGCTGCATGTTCGATCCCATTAACGCACGGTTGGCATCGTCATGTTCAAGAAATGGAATCAGCGAAGCAGCTACCGAGACAATCTGTGAAGGCGCAACATCCATAAACTGAACGCGTTCGGCCGGCATCAGGCTGAATTCATTTCGATAACGGCAGGAGACAATCTCGTCGGTGAGTTTCCCCTTGGCATCGACCGCCGCATTGGCCTGGGCGATTACGTACTGCCCTTCATCGATCGCGGAAAGAAACTCGATATCGTCAGTGACCTTGCCATTATTGACGCGGCGGTAAGGCGTTTCGAGAAAACCATATTCATTGGTACGCGCAAAAAGCGCCAGTGAATTGATCAATCCGATGTTCGGACCTTCCGGCGTCTCGATCGGGCATACCCGGCCATAATGAGTTGGATGCACGTCGCGCACCTCAAAACCGGCACGCTCGCGAGTCAAGCCGCCAGGGCCCAACGCCGAAACGCGGCGCTTATGGGTAATCTCCGAAAGCGGGTTGGTCTGGTCCATGAACTGTGACAGCTGGGAAGAGCCGAAAAACTCTCGTACCGCCGCTGATACCGGCTTGGCATTGATCAGGTCATGCGGCATGAGATTTTCCGACTCCGCCTGCGATAGCCTTTCGCGCACAGCGCGCTCAACTCGCACCAGTCCGGCACGGAACTGGTTCTCGGCCAGTTCGCCGACTGAACGCACGCGACGGTTACCCAGGTGGTCAATATCATCGATTTCTCCGCGACCATTTCGCAGTTCCAGCAGAATGCCGATGACAGCCAGGATATCCTCGTTGCTGAGCGTGCTTTCCCCTTCAGTGTCCCGTTTGCCGACCCGTTCGTAGAAGCTCTTCATCCACTCCGCGGCCTTGTCGTCAATCTGATCGGGATAGGCTCGGCGATTAAATTTCATGCGCCCAACCGAGGACAGATCGTATCGTTCCGGCGCATAAAACAAGCCGTTGAACAGTGTCTTGACCGATTCTTCGGTCGGGGGTTCGCCCGGGCGCATCATCCGGTAGATCGCGACCTGCGCCGTCAACTGGTCGGCAGTCTCGTCACTGCGCAGCGTTTGGGAGATATATGCGCCCTGATCAAGCTCATTCACGTACAGCGTCTTGATCTCCTTGATCCCCGCTTCGGTGAGCTTGGCCAGCAACTCCTCTGTTATCTCGTCGTTGGCAGTGCCGACGATTTCACCGGTTTCGGTGTCGACAACATTGTGCGCGAGCACGCGGCCAATGAGAAACTCCTCATCAACGAGCACTTTCTTCAGACCGGCCTCAGTCATCTCACGTACATGCTTGACGGTGATTCGCTTGTCTTTCTCAACGATCAACTTGCCCTGCTTGGTTTGAATGTCGAACCGGGCTGTTTCGCCACGCATGCGCTCAGGCTCAAGTGCAAACTCAATGCCCTTCTTGGCGAAGTGGAAGGTATCGAACACGTAGAACGTCGTCAGGATGTCCTCGACCGTCATGCCGATCGCCTTCATCAGTATCGTCACCGGCAGCTTGCGGCGGCGATCGATACGGAAATAGAGAAAATCCTTTGGGTCAAATTCGAAATCGAGCCATGACCCGCGGTAGGGAATGATTCGCGCCGAAAACAGCAACTTTCCAGACGAATGGGTCTTGCCACGATCGTGCTCAAAGAACACACCAGGCGAACGGTGCAACTGCGATACGATGACGCGCTCGGTTCCGTTGATCACGAACGATCCCGTTGGCGTCATCAGGGGAATCTCCCCCATATAAACTTCCTGCTCCTTGGCTTCCTTTACCGTTGGTTTCGCGGCTTCCTTGTCCATTATGGTCAGCCGTACTTTGGCGCGCAGTGGCGCAGCGTAGGTCAGGCCACGCTGCTGACATTCCTTGACGTCAAATGGGGGCAAACCAAGCTGGTAACTGACAAATTCCAGACGCGCATTTCCAGAATGACTGGAGATCGGAAAGATTGTCTGAAATGCCACCTGCAGACCTTGGGCCTTGCGTTCGTCAAGCGGGGTTTCCGCCTGCAGAAACGTGGCGAACGATTGCAGTTGGGTCGCCAGCAGATAAGGTACCGGCAATACACTTGCACGCTTCGCAAAGCTCTTGCGAATGCGTTTTTTTTCAGTAAAGGAATAAGCCATAGAATCTCCGAATCACGATGGGCAAAATGCTTGCCCCTGGTGCTCACCGACTGGTGATTGATGGCCTGGTGGTTGGCCTCTACCAACCGCTGGCTGACGACCAGGGGGAACCCCGGGTCCGACCAAACCTGTCCCTTGCAGTCGCTTCAAAGGACAAAGAGAAATCTTTTAAATGTTTTCTCTTTAACCTCTGGTAGCAAGGATGCTTGTGAGAGATGGCGGGCAGCCCGCCATCTCATCACATCATCCTGAGTTACTTCACCTCAACAGAGGCGCCAGCTTCTTCAAGCTGCTTCTTGACGTCCTCGGCTTCCTGCTTGGATACACCCTCCTTGATCGGCTTGGGTGCGCCATCAACAAGGTCTTTGGCTTCCTTCAGGCCGAGCGCCGTAATGGCACGCACCGCCTTGATAACGCTGACCTTGTTGTCGCCGATGCCGGCGAGCACAACCGTGAATTCGGTTTGCTCCTCAGCTCCGGCGGCAGCTCCGCCTCCGGCCGCCGGCGCGGCAACCGCAACCGCGGCAGCAGCGGCGGATACGCCGAACTTTTCTTCCATTTCCTTGATGAGCTCGGACAGCTCGAGGACGCTCATACCCGAAATTGCGTCCAGAATTTCAGCTTTGGCAACAGCCATTTTCAACTCTCCTGAATATCGAATAAATTACGATCGAAAAGCGTTATGCAGCCTGCTTCTCTTTGTCATCCCTGACCGCTGCAAGCGTGCGCACGAACCTGCCCGGCACTTCATTGAGTGTCTGAACAAATTTCGCGATCGGTGCCTGCATCGTGCCCAACAGCATTGCGAGAAGTTCTTCACGGCTCGGCATGGTAGCCAGATTAGCGACATCCTCGCGGGACATAACTAGATCCGGCATGGCGCCAGCCTTGATTACGAACTTGTCATTTCCTTTCGCAAAATCGTTGAGTACTTTCGCGCCTGCGACCGGGTCTTCCGATATACCGTAGACAAGCGGACCGACCATTTGGTCACCCAGCTTCTCGAACGGCGTGCCGGTAACAGCGCGGCGAGCCAGGGTATTCTTGAGAACGCGAAGGTACACGCCGTTGTCACGGGCATTCACCCGCAACTTCGTCATATCCTCCACAGCAAGACCACGGTTCTCGGCAAGCACTACTGCCTGAGCCTGGGCGAGCTTTTCACTCACTTCCGCTACGACCGCTTTCTTTTCCTCTAGATTGAGACTCAAGGTCTACCCTCCTGAAGTTTCAAAACGAGCCTCACGCTAGCGCGAGACTCACCCGTTTCAATAGCGGCCTTCGATCCAGGAACCACCGGTGTCGCGCCAAAGACTGGCACGCGATCCAGCAGCCGTAAAAACCTGTTTCCTGGTTACGCTATCTGCGCAGGACGACACACACATTCTGTGACGATTAAGCCCGCTTCGGGCTCCTGCGGTCTTTGACAGCCCTGGCCGGCTCAAAAAATGCAGCCAGCCAGGCCCCAAAGTTCTTTCACCAAGCTCGTCTTTCACCAAGCTCGGATTGTGGTCTGATCCCGTTACGACGCCAGACTTGCCTGATCGACCCGCAAGCCCGGCCCCATCGTGCTCGAAACAGAAATCTTTTTGAGATACACGCCCTTTGACGACGCCGGCTTGGCTTTGTTCAATGCGTCAATCAACGCATTGAAATTCTCGGCAAGCGCGTCTTCTGCGAAAGAGGCCAGGCCGATGGAACAATGAATGATCCCAGCCTTGTCCGTGCGATATTGAACCTGACCCGCCTTCGCATTCTTGACGGCCTCAGCGATGTTCGGCGTAACAGTTCCGACTTTCGGATTAGGCATCAAGCCTCGTGGGCCCAGAATCTGACCAAGCTGTCCGACAACGCGCATGGCATCAGGGGTCGCAATCGCCACATCGAAGTCGATGCTGCCACCCTTGATTTGCTCGGCAAGATCTTCGAAACCCACCAGATCGGCTCCGGCGTCCGTCGCTTCCTGGGCCTTGTCGGCTTGCGCAAACACAGCAACCCGAACCGTTTTGCCCGTGCCTTTCGGCAGTACAACCGACCCGCGCACCAGTTGGTCAGATTTCTTTGCGTCAACACCCAGATTCACCGATACATCAATCGATTCATCGAATTTTGCCGTTGCATTCTGCTTGGTGAGCGCCAGAGCTTCCGCTAGCGCATACGCCTTAGAGGGATCAACACTCTCGCGAATTGCCTTGTTGCGTTTGGATACATGCGCCATGTCAAAGACCCTCCACATCAACGCCCATGCTGCGCGCGCTGCCAGCAACGATTCTCATTGCCGCTTCGAGGCTTGCGGCATTCAGGTCAGGCATTTTCGCCTTGGCTATTTCCTCAACCTGTGCCCGGCTCAGCTTGCCGACCTTGTCGGTATGCGGGCGTGGGCTGCCTTTGTCGAGCTTGATCGCCTTCTTGATCAGAACCGACGCCGGTGGCGTCTTGATGATAAAGGTAAAGCTCTTGTCAGCGAACGCCGTAATGACGACTGGCAACGGCAGACCCGGCTCGTAGCTCTGCGTCTTGGCATTGAATGCCTTGCAGAATTCCATGATATTGAGACCGCGCTGGCCGAGCGCCGGCCCAATTGGCGGGCTTGGGTTCGCTTTGCCTGCCGGCACCTGCAGCTTGATGAAACCAACTACTTTCTTTGCCACTTCACAACTCCTTTATAGAGTGGGTACCAGCGCACGCTTCTCGAACGTGCTCCCCGTTGTTGCAGCTACGACTCTGCAGCGATCGATCGCCGCGAAATAACTCGGTCAAACCGGGCCCGTCGCATGGCCCAAAAAACTCAACAGCGTTGCTCAGGCCTTTTCAACCTGGCTAAACTCGAGCTCCACCGGCGTCGATCGTCCAAAGATGGATACCGACACGCGAATCTTGCTCTTTTCGTAGTTGACCTCTTCAACGTTGCCGTGAAAGTCCGTAAACGGGCCTTCCTTGACGCGCACGCCTTCTCCGACTTCGAACAGGATTTTCGGCTTCGGCTTTTCGACACCCTCCTGAATCTGATCCAGGATATTCTGCACCTCGCGCTCGGTAATCGGTGTCGGACGGTGTGCCGTTCCGCCAACAAATCCGGTGACCTTTGGCGTGTTCTTCACCAGATGCCAGCTGTCATCCGTCATGTCCATTTCCACCAGGACATAGCCCGGGAAAAATTTGCGTTCGCTGATCGCCTTCTGCCCGCTTTTCATTTCGACGACTTCCTCAACCGGCACCAGAATCTGACCAAACTTATCCTGCATATCAGCGCGCTCAATACGCTCGAGCAGAGTGCGTTTTACGCTTTTCTCGAAGCCCGAGTAGGCATGTACCACGTACCATTTCTTGGACATTAGGCCTCCCCACCCATGAGCATCTGGATGATCGACGCCAGAATCCAGTCAACGCCCCACAGAAAAACCGCCATCACGAAAACGAATGCGAGAACCAGCCCGGTGCTCTGTATCGTCTCCTTGCGCGTGGGCCAGACCACCTTCTTGAGTTCGATCCACGACTCGCGCACGTAGATGGCGAACGTCTTTCCAGGCTCACTGGTCAAGGCCACCAGTGCAGCAACGATCAGCGAACCAATGAAACCGCCAACCCGCACCACCAGCGGCATCTCTGCCAGCAGATAAAATCCGGATATACCGACCGCAATGATCAGCAATGCCAGGAATAACTTGATCTTGTCTAACATCCGGTGTTTCTTCGCATTTGCGCCCCAGGACACCCGCAACCGGGATTGTGCTTACCCGATGTGGCAGGCCAGGAGGGTCTCGAACCCCCAACCTTCGGTTTTGGAGACCGACGCTCTACCAATTGAGCTACTGGCCTAGGAATCAATGGCAACCCGGACCAGCTGGCAAGCCAGCCGGCCACGTTGTATGCACACTTGTCTTTGTTTACTCAAGCACCCGTTCTATTCAAGAACCTTGGCCACAACACCTGCTCCAACCGTGCGGCCACCCTCGCGAATGGCAAAGCGCAAGCCCTCTTCCATCGCAATCGGCTGG
>DATKYN010000059.1:0-11437 GCA_035528435.1 Burkholderiales bacterium | reverse complement strand
TTTGGCGAGCAACACTTCGAGCCCGGCTGACGCGTCGCGCAATAGAATCAGGGTAGCCGCTGGCCGTGGCGTGACATTCGGGCTGCTCATGGATGCGGTCGGGGAAAAGGCATTATCGGTGCGGAGAAAGACTGGACTGGAGACAAGTAATGACTGGATATATAAATACACGTGGCCTTCGCACACGAGCGCCTCGCGCTTGATAATACAATTTTTCTCCCACGATTCAAGCAGTCACGGTACGATCCAGATGACTGGCGCAAAGCCTGACACACGAAGCACCAAAAAACCACCCAGGTACAGATTTTTCGAAGAACACCTCAATCGGAGTAGAGAGGACGAGTACCTGCCAATTTCGGCATTGCGAGATGTCGTCCTGCCTGTTTTACTGATTACCTGCAAAGTGTGGCGCCGCTTACAGACTGAACCATGTGTGCAATTGTGTAAAACACTGGTGCGGCGCACTGGTCGCGTTTAAGACTGTTGCGCATGCAACATAATATGCACGGCGGACAGCATCCGGCAACGGACATCAGCCAAACAAAGAATCGACAAAAGGCACCTGACTATGGCCATGGATAGAATCAATCGAATAATCGAAGAGTTCGGTGACAAGGCCACGACTGCACTGTCGCAGCCAGAAACCTATACCCAGATTGGCATTGTCCTCGCCATCTATGCGGTCGCCTACATTCTGGCGAACCGCATCCGGGCGTACGTGCCTTTGCTGGCTGCCCGGTCTGATGCCGATAATTTGCATCCCATTCGCAAGTTTCTCTTCAATCTGGGAAATATCATTTTTCCCCTGCTCGCGATTCTGATGCTGCAAGTGTCGGTCGAAATTGCCGAGTCCACTCTGGATCAGGGCTGGCTGGTACAGGCGGCGCTGACGATCGCAGTGCTGCTGCTGTTTAATTCTGTCGTCGATGACTTTATCGGCAAGACACCGGTGGCCAGGGCATTCAAATGGATAGGCATGCCGTTGCTGTTCCTGCACCTTCTCGGCGTGTTGTCCGGCTTGATCGAGATACTCGAATCCATGTCTGTAAACGTGGGCAATATACATATATCTGCTTACGGCGTTACACGCGTCGCCATCTTCGGTTCACTCCTGTTCTGGATTGGACGGGTGAGTAGCAAACACGGCCGGGAGTTGATTGCTAAACAGGAAAACCTTGATCTGCGCACCCGCGAAGTTGCAGCCAAATTGTTCGAGGTCGCGATATTTCTTTTCGTTTCCCTGGTACTGCTGCAGATCATGGGTATCAACCTGACTGCGCTCGCGGTGTTCGGCGGCGCGCTTGGCGTAGGTATCGGATTCGGCCTCCAGGCCATCGCATCCAATTTCATTTCCGGCGTCATCATTCTGCTTGATCGCTCGGTATCAATCGGCGATTACATCGAACTTGAAGATGGCCGCACCGGAGTCGTGCGCCAACTGGATATGCGTTCGACGACGCTTGAAACCTACGACGGAAAAGACATCGTTGTGCCCAACGAAAAGTTTATTGTCGCGCCGTTTACGAATTGGACCCACAAGGACCCGAAACAGCGCTACAGGGTCGACTTTTCGGTCGCATACAGCACCGACATCCGAAAACTTGTGGACGTTATCAAGAAAGTCGTAGCAGAACACCCTCAGGTGATCAGTGGCGAAGACATTCCCATCGAAGAAAGGCCCGATTGCGAAATTGACAGTTTTGGCGACTCCGGTGTCAACATGTTTGTCGAGTTCTGGATGTTCGGCATCGACGACGGCAAGAACCGGGTCGGCGGCGACTTGCTGCTGAATATTTTTGAAGCGATGCGCGAGCACGGGTTTGAAATTCCGTTCCCGCAGCGCGAAGTACGCGTGTTGAACGACGACTTTTCCATCAGGGAAAAGAAGTAGCCGCGCGCTCCCGGCCAACCCTGGATGCGCCGCTAAGTACCGCGCCTTGTTCCGACGATCGCAAGCGAAGTTTATTCGCTCAAAGTGGGCCCAGCCCCGCTGACGCGCGTTTGTCGCATCAGCCGACGCCAGCGGTCCGCGTCGTAACCCAGGCCCCTGTGCAACAGGCAGCGGTTGTCCCACATCACAGTATCGCCAACCTGCCACTGGTGCCCGTACACGTGCTCCGGCCCGGTTGCCCTGACCAGAAGGTCGTCAATCAGCTTGCGACTTTCGATGCCGGATAGTCCGATGATCGACCGGGCGTGTGATCCGACGTAATAGTTCTTGCGGCCGTTGGCTGGATTGGTTCGGACCAGCTTGTGCTCAATCGGCGGCAACGATGCGGCGTGATTCGGATCAACCGGCGCGACCTGACTGCGCGAAAAAACGTAATCATGCAATACACGCAGTGGATCGATCTGATTCTGCACATCCGACGGCAAACGCGCATAGGCAACGCGCTGGCTGGCAAACTCGGTGATACCGCCCTCGCCAGGGGCTTCGTACGAATGGTTGATAGAGAACCTGGTCGGCACCAGGCGAAACGACGAATCGGAATGCCACAAGTTGTTACCGGCTTGATAGCGGGTGTGCGGATCGGCGTTTCCCTTTTTATTTTCCGCATCGATCACGTTTCCGAGCGTGGCGAAGTAATCGATCTTGCCGGTAGCACCAAACGTAACGTGATTGGGCTCGGGTTCGCCAAAACGCCGGGTCAGGGCGAGCTGCGCCTCGTCGCTCATATTCTGATCCGGGAAGCACAACAATGCGTATTCATTCATTGCATCGCTGATCGCGGCGATATCCGCATCGGAAAGTGACGCCGTCAAGTCAATGCCTGTAACCCGGGCACCGAGCAGCTCATGCAAGGGTTCGAAATGGAGTTGACTCACAATACCTTCCATCTAAGATTAATCGGATGACAGGTGCATTCTGCGCCGGTACCAGCCGTGAATCATATCGCCCAGTGACTACAAATGCACACTAGCCCGCCGACACCCGGCCGTCAATTGTGCCTGCATGTAAGGCAGAACATTTGCAGGCCAGTCGCAGTAAAAACTGCCAGCAAGTTCACGAGCCTGCGTTTTGTCTCGCAGATCTGGGCTGGATCACGCGTTTCCACCACATCAGGAAGCCAAGCACGAACAGCAGCAGCGGCGCCAGGCCGGTGACGACCCAAAGCACCCTGACCCCGGCACCGCCAAACTCACCGGTGTGTAGTTTGACGGGCCACGCACGCACAATATCGGCAAGGGTATCGTTTGTCGTATCCCATTGGCCAAGCGCTTCGCCGGTGTACTGGTCGAAGTAAAAATTGCGCTGCCCGCGCTCGCTCCAGTCCCAGCGATCCCGCCCGACCTCCTTGCCGACTGGTCCGAAGACGACATGGATCGGGCTATATTCCGCTCCCGGGAAGTGGATTCCCCAGAGCTTTCTGCCAGGTGCGGCTTGTTGTGCGCTATCGATTAACGGCTGGATTTCTGGGCGAGGCAGCGTCCCGCTGAGATTCGCATTGGAGTAGTAATCCGGTTTCGACGACACCTCTGAAATGCGGTCAACCGCACGGTTAAGGAAACGATCGAAATAGAATAGCGAGCCGGTCGCGGCAAACATCGCGATAAAACCGAATGTCCAGATACCGACCGTTCGATGTAGCGCCCGCATCGATATCTTTCCACCGTTCGGCCGTAATCCCAACGCCTTCCACCACCGCCCGGTACCTGGCCACCAGATGATAACGCCGGTAAAGACCAGCAACAGCGCGAACAGCGCGAGGATGGAATTGATGATCTGTCCGGGTCCACCGGCAAGCAGGCTGCTGTGCAACTCCTCGACAGAGGAAATCGCGGAAGGTTTGGGAAGCTTCCCGATAATCGTCCCGGTTTCGGGGTGCGCGAATATTCGGTGATACGTTCCCTGGTTTTCGGCGATGATCACAACCGTGTCCCGCCCCGCTTTGGCCGCATCGATCCGCAAGATCCTGTATCCGGGATAATCGGCATTCGCCGACCCGATGATTGTGTCGATGTCAGGCGTTACGTTGACGGAATTCGCGGCATGAGCTTCGACACTATACAAATGAGGATACGCAAGAGTCAGCATCTCGTCCTTGAAGAGCAACATGACCCCGGTCACGCTGACAACGGCAAGGTGAAGCCCAAGAATAATCCCCGTCCAGAGGTGAATCTGGAACATTAATTTCCGCGCCGCAGTTTGATGAGGTTGTTTCAGGAATTGTTTCAACATACTTTCAAGCGTCCGGGTACGAGTGGTTGAACAGGTGACCTTTGCTCCCATCAACCAGCACGGGTGGTGTGGCAATTTGGTACGGACTCAAGAATACAACGATCTCGCCAGCCCTGAGTTCCGGCGCATTCCCGGTTACAGTGGCGAAGACCAAACAGCTTTCGCTTTTTTAACGCACCCGATTGCCGGAGCATATGGCAGTGGTACGGGCATGCCACCAGCCTCGTTCGCTAAGCCAGACCATTCCGGTCCCAGTTCCACCACGCACAGAGCGCCTCACCCATCACCAGCGACCTGTCATTCCCGCTTAACCATGGAAGCTCCTCGGTAAACATGGTGATGCACTGGCGCCACGAGCAGGGCATTTTCGTGATGTCCGTACCCCAGAACATGCGGTGCGGGCCGAAGCCGTCGAATATCTGTTGCAAATAAACGTGCATGCTCTTGAACGGATACGCTTCGCTGGAATAGCCCGGCGCGCCGGTCGCTTTCACCGCCACATTGGGATATTTCGCCAATGCAAGCAGCTCGGGCATGTGGGTCATTGCGGCGGCATCTTTCAACGTGGTGTTGCCGCCCTTGCCGCCGAGGTGATCAATCGTGATCCGCAATCCTGGATGACGTTCGGCAATGTCACCGATCTCGCGCAACGAGTCAGTCGCCAGCAATGCGATGGGAACGCCAGCACGTTCCGCTTCGGCCCACAGCCAATCAAGGGAGCCATCCCGCAAACGGGCGCGTGCAGGTTCGCCCAGGAATAAATAACGCAGGCCGAGGACACCCGGCTGGTCACGCCAGGTGGCAATCCTCTCTTTTGTTTCCGCGTCGTCCAGCGGCAGTGAACCCATGATCGAAAAGCGCCCCGGAAAATCGCGCACCGCCGCTAACGCCAGTTCGTGCGCGCCGGGATCCCAGGGCGGTGGATGAATCACGGCTGCATCGACACCGGCTTCGTCCATCAGGCCAATCGCTTCGGCCGCCTTAAATGAAGTCACCTGGCGATGCGCCATATTGCTTGGCAGGCCACTGCCCCACAGGTGGATCTGGGCGTCGATGATTCGCATAAACCTGCTCCCCTGCTAAATACTTTCTCAACCGTCTGGAACTATCTGGCGCAGCGAAAGCAGGCCCGGTTGCCCGTCCGCGAGGATTGGCTGGCAATGCTTGTTTTCGTGCCGCGAGCCAGGTTACGCCTCTCTGACCCAACCTACGATGCTGTATTACCGACTCAAGCTGCCGCTGGAACGTGCATCCATAGTCACGACGCGAAGGGCCTCGATCGTTGCGCTATGCGCTTCGTACTCCGGTCTTCCGCTCCTGATTTCCGCATCGTATGCCGCCTTAAACCGTGCGTGGACCACCGATGCCGCCTTGTCATCCCCCGTTTCTTCGGCCATTCTGGACGCCAGAGTCAGCCCCAGCAGATGATCAGGCGCTTCTGCCTCGAGGTTCTTGATTTGCTCGCGTGCGTTGTCGAGATCGCCAAGTAACAAACTGACCAGCCCTATGTGATAACGCGCATCCGCATCCAGCAGAACGACGAGTTTGTACGCTTCCAGCGCCATTGGCCCGAACTGCATGACCTCTTCCATACGGCCTTGCTCGTCCGCCGCCATCACCCGGTTGAACAGCCGGTCGGCCGCTTCACGTGGCGTCATCGTAGCGAGGTCGACAGACTCCGCCGACTGCACGGAAGGCATCGTTACGCCTGCGTGCGGATTGTTTTTGACGGCGTTTTTGTCGGGCATGAACTTCAACGCGACAAACATCAATGCGAAGCTCCAAACGGGGACGCTGACGACGAAAAACAAAATCGCTTTCCAATTGCGTTGCTGCCCGTTCCGTTCTCGTTCGATCGGTTTCCCACGGGCCGGCGCGCCGCATTGATGACAGAACTTCGCGTCCGAAATCATGGTCGCGTTGCATGAGGGGCATTCGGGCCCGCTTGGCGATTGTTTCACGTTCGACATGGGCATTTTGCCTCCATTGGTTTGTTTGGACGTCATGGCAATCGCCTCGGCGACGGTGAACGAAGTTACCTGCCGGTGCGCCATATTGCCTGGCAGGTAACTTTCCCAGCGCTGAATCTGGGCCTCGATAAGTTACGAAATATCGCTTTCCAGCTTTCCGTTTGTTGAAAAAGTAGCCGCGGTCACCGCCTGACTGCCGGCGGCGCCGAGCATACTGATCTGAACAGCGGATTCCTGGTAACGCGGTCTACAGTTTCTTTCTGACCCGGACCAGATGCGGATCGTCATCGTCAGGCTCAATCACAAAGTCCATCGATTTGCAAAAATCGATCATCTCCTTATTGCTCGCCAGGACGAAACCTTCCATAACCGCAAGGCCTTTATCGCGCGCGCTTTCCAGCAGCTTGTCCATCAGGCGCCCGGCGATTCTCCGGTGACGCCATTCATCGGCCACCACAATGGCAAATTCGCAACTCTGACCGTCGGCATTGATGATATATCGGGCCACGCCGACCTCGATGTCCTGCTTGTTCTGCTTGACGACCGCAACCAATGCCATCTCCCGGTCATAATCAATCTGAGTAAACCGCGCGAGCATTCCTGGCGTCAGTTCTGTGAGGACGTGCATGAATCGCAGGTATTTCGACTCCGGCGACAAGTGATGAACGAATTCCCGTTCAATCACGGCGTCCTCGGGTCGAATCGGCCGAATCACCAGGCTGATTCCATCGGGCAATTGTTGTTTGCTGAACAGATGGCCCGGATAGGGATGAATCGCCATATGGTCATAGGGCCCGCGTCCCGCGGGGTAACGCTCCACCACAACGCGGGCATCCACAGCCACCGCGCCGCGTTCATTGACCATCAGCGGATTGATATCGAGTTCCTTTATCTGGGGTAACTCACAGGCCATTTCCGAAACGCGCAACAACACCTGCACGACTTCATCGACTGCTGCCGCAGGCATGTGCCGGAACGCGCCCAGCATCTTCGCCACCCGCGTCCGGGAAATCATGTCTTCCGCCAACAGCCGGTTAAGCGGCGGCAACGCCACGGCGCGATCGCGCAGCACTTCGACAGCCGTGCCGCCGGCACCAAACGACACCGCCGGACCAAAAACCGGATCGTGATTCAGGCCCACCAGCAACTCACGGCCATTGGTGTCGTTGTACATCGCCTCCACCACCACACCGATAATGTTGGCCCCGGGTTTTTGTTGCTTGACGGTTTCAATCATCTCGCGATAAGCGCTCTGTACGGCGGCCGAATTGGTGATGCCCAGTCGCACGCCCCCGACGTCGGACTTGTGCGAGATATCCGTGGCATAGATTTTCATCACAACCGGAAATCCCAGTGACTGCGCCAGCAACAGTGCTTCGGTCGGAGAGCGCGCCAGCCCGGCGCGAACCGTCGGAATACGAAACGCCGACAACAGCGCCATGGACTCCAGTTCCGTGAGGACGGTGCGCTGTTCGGACAGCACGCTATCGATGATCAACCGTGCGCCCTCCAGGTCCGGTTGGTCGTCGCGCCGCATCGGTGATGGGGTCTGCAACAACAATTGTTGATTGCGGTAAAAATTGGTGAGGTAGGAAAACCCCTCCACCGCCGCTTCGGGCGTGCGAAAGCCCGGAACATCGGCATGCGCGAGCAATTCTCGACCAGCCGCTACCTGATTTCCGCCCATCCAGCAGGTGAGCAGTGGCTTGCGGCTTTCCTTGGCCAGCCCGACAACGCTTTGTGCCACCAGCAGCGGGTCGGTCATCGCCTGCGGTGAGAGGATCACGATCACACCGTCGGTGTTCGGATCAGTCTGGCAAATTCGAATCGCTTTTTCGTAACGCTCGGCACTGGCATCACCGATAATGTCGACCGGATTGGCACCTGACCACGTCGACGGCAATACCGCATTGAGTTGCGCAATGGTTTCTGGTGCCAATTGCGCCAGAGGAATGCCAAGGTCGCTCGCACGGTCGCTGGCGATCGCAGCAGGGCCGCCGCCATTGGTGACGATCGTCAGCCGCTCTCCTTTCGCGCGCTGGCCGGATTCGAGCACGGTTGCCGCATTAAACAGATCACTGATGCGAGCGCCGCGCACCACGCCGGCGCGGCGCAACGCCGCATCGAACACATCGTCAGCACCGACCAGGGCACCGGTATGGGACAGCACCGCCCGAGCCGCGCTCTCATGGCGCCCGACCTTGACAACCATCACAGGCTTGACGCGCGCAGCCGCGCGCAAGCCACTCATGAACGTGCGCGCACTTTCAATTCCCTCGATGTAGAGCAGAATGCTTTCGGTCTGACGATCATAGACCAGGTAATCGAGCACCTCGCCAAATCCGATGTCGGCGGAAATGCCCATGGAAATGACCGATGAAAAACCAATCTCCTCACTGTCCGCCCAATCCAGTATGGCCGTGCACAGCGCG
The DNA here is from genome assembly GCA_035528435.1 of Burkholderiales bacterium. Classification (GTDB taxonomy): domain Bacteria; phylum Pseudomonadota; class Gammaproteobacteria; order Burkholderiales; family Eutrophovitaceae; genus SG8-40. The sequence continues at coordinate 2,855 of DATKYN010000059.1, read as the reverse complement.
CCCGATTGAGACACCAATGCCAATTTTCCGGGATAAGCGCCACCCTTGTTGAAGGTGGCATTAAAACCGGTCGCCGGGCGCATGATTCCAAGGCAATTGGGACCAATAAAGCGCAGACCATAGCGACGCGCACTGGCAAGAACCTGAGCTTCCAGGTTGCGCCCCTCCTTGCCGATCTCGCGAAAACCTGCCGAAAGAATGACTGCGTTGCGAATGCCGCGCCGACCGCATTGCTCGACGATAGCCGGCACCGCGCTCGCCGGTGCGGCAACTACTGCCAGATCAACAGTCTGGCCGATATCGTCGAGGTCGCGATAACATCGCTGGCCCTGCACCTTGTCGTGTTTGGGATTGATCGGAAACAACGTACCCTTGAACCTGGCGTCCAGCAGATTGTGCATGACCACCGCACCAACCGAGCCCTCACGGTCGCTGGCGCCGAACAAGGCGATGGACTCGGGTTCAAACAGGGTCTTGAGGTAATGTTCCATATCGAATCAGTAATACCGGCTTAACTAAAACAGGCGCACAAAAAGCGATTTATGACGATTCCGACTCAGCCACAGGTCCCATCCGAGAGACGACATTCAAATTCTGCAACCCGGTATCGGATTAGACTTTTCGGGGCTCACTAATGGGCCAGACGGCATATGTATCACATCGGTCCTGCTTGCTTCATGACATGGGGCAAAACCATCCGGAAAGCCCTGCCCGCATTCAGGCAATTGAAGACCAGCTGATCGCACAACGGCTAGCGGATTTCTTGCGCAGAGTCGATGCACCAGCCGCTACAACAGAGCAGCTCATGCGCGCGCACGATCCGGACTATGTTCACGCGATTATGCAGTGTGCTCCCGAAACAGGCACGGTACAACTCGACCCGGACACGCTGATGATGCCGCACAGCCTCGATGCAGCATTGCACTCCGCCGGAGCAGTGGTTGCCGCGATCGACATGGTCCTGTCAGGTGAAATTGGGAATGCTTTTTGCGCAGTGCGTCCACCCGGCCACCATGCCGAACGCAAGCGTGCAATGGGTTTCTGCCTGTTCAACAATGTCGCGGTGGGCGCTGCACATGCACTAGCGGAGCATGGCCTCGAACGCGTGGCCATCCTCGACTTCGATGTGCACCATGGAAACGGGACCGAAGACATTTTCGCGGGCAATGAGCGCGTGCTGTACTGTTCAACATACCAGCACCCGTTCTATCCCTACCCCGAACCGGGACTCGCTGCACCCAACGTAACCCATTGTCCGTTGGCAGCGGGCAGCAATGGTGAAGTCTTCCGTGAGTCGGTTCGCAACAACTGGTTTCCGGCATTGGACCGGTTTCATCCGCAGTTGCTGCTGCTATCCGCCGGCTTCGACGGCCATCTCCTGGACCCTCTCGCTGACATGCGATTGACCGATGATGACTACCAATGGATTACCGAAGCATTGGTCAGCTATGCAAATGAACACTGCGATGGACGAATCGTTTCAGCGCTGGAGGGAGGCTATGATCTCGGGGCACTGGGACGCTGTGCGGCAGTCCATATCAAGGCGTTAATGGGTCTTTAGGCTATTCCACCGCGCGACAGTTGGATTTGCGGATGAAAGTCGTACGACAACTCGCTTGCCAACAGATTGAGTACCAGCGCATTTCCGATTCAGAAGACCCGCAAGGCAATCCTTATCTGTTGCACAGGCCTTGCGAAGCCGTTCCCTGAAAGGTGAGGCTGGGCGTCGATAATGTGCAGGGGCTCGCTTTTCCCTCAAACCCGGATCATGGAAAACCGTATAGCTTATCGGCGAGCAAACGGAATCCATCCCTATCGAGCGGGCGCGGCGTTGCAGGCCCGCCAACAGTTACTTCGAATTCTTATACAACCACGCATACCAGTCGACAAAACGTTGGCGACTGCCAAAATCCAGCCTCCGCTCGGAGAGCGTGTCCGTCGACCCCTCTACTGCCTCGATCTCAAGCGGGCTCATCCAGGGCTTCAGCGCGGCGGCGCCCTTGGCCGTCGCTTCCTTCTTCGGATGTCCGGCCAGGTCAATACTGTGGCTCCAGAGATAAAAAATCGCGGCGGACGTCGCGATATAGGCGCCACCGGAGTCCACTTCCGCAGCCGCGCGCTGGTCGGGACTTACTCCACTCAAAATATCGACGAGCGTATCGGCGGGATCCGTAAAGTCTTTCGGGGTCTTCGGATTCGTCGATTTCCTGAAGATGGCATCCCACCCGTCTACCAAAGCCGGATAGCTCGCCGCGAACAACCTGTCCCGCGCCACCACGCCCGAGGCCGACGTGAGGGTCGCGCTTTGTTCCGCGATGTCTTTCTCGAGTAGCCGCGCCATGCCGGTATGACCGGACTGAAGATGAATCATGCTTTCCAGAATTGTCAGGTGTGCAGCAACGGCATCGGAGTTGCCGTGAATCGCCTTGTAATTCCGGATGGCAGCCAATGTCGCGTTGAACGACCCGGTTTCACTCGGCTGGACGCTGGTCGCGCTCTTCGGGTCGGGCAATCTGGCTTGCGCCCATTCCGCGGTGTAGGTCTGGTGAATCTGCTCGAGCTGATAGGTCTTCGGTGTCAGCGTGCTGCACGAAAGTGTGGCAAGCGCCGCAGCCAGAATGCCGATTCGGATCGCGTATCGCATCAGAGATCTCCTCCATCATTAACGCGTTCGGCACGCCCCATCGCCACTTCATGGAGCAGCTTGAAACCGGTTGCCGAAATGCTGTCGAGTTCGAATGGTTCATCAAGAAAGGCATCGACGATACGCCTGATATACGCCGCAGCATCTTCGCTGTCGATGGATCGGCCAATCTCCTGATCCAGCTTTCGCAATGCCATGCCCAGCAATAGCT
>DATKYN010000058.1:0-17969 GCA_035528435.1 Burkholderiales bacterium | reverse complement strand
TCGGCGGTCTGGTTACCGGATGTGGCGAGAAGCAAGCGGGTTATGACCAGGGTGTGAGCGAGACCGAAATAAAGATCGGCAATACCAATCCGTACAGCGGTCCTGCGTCAGCGTACGGAACCATTGGTCGGGCATCGGTTGCTTATTTCGACATGATCAATGAGCAAGGCGGGGTCAACGGACGCAAAATCAATTTCATGACTCTGGATGACGGATACAGCCCGCCGAAAACCGTTGAGCAGATCCGTAAACTGGTCGAGGAAGAACAGGTGTTTTTCCTCGCGGGCACATTGGGTACGCCGACAAATACCGCGATCCACAAATACGTCAACGCCAAGGCCGTGCCGCACATCTTCGTGAACACCGGTGCCGCCAAGTGGGCCGATCCGGAGCATTTTCCGTGGACGATGGGATTTAACCTGAGCTATCTGAACGAAGCGAAAATCTACGCCCAGTATCTGCTCAAGAACAAACCCGATGCCAAGATTGCCATTCTTTACCAGAACGACGACTATGGAAAAGACTACGTCCACGGCCTGAAACTGGGACTTGGCGACAAGGCCGACTCCATGATTGTGGCCGAGGCGAGTTATGAAGTCACCGACCCGACCATCGATTCCCAGATCGTGTCGCTGCAGGCGTCCGGAGCGGATACGTTCTTCAACGTGACGACACCGAAGTTTGCTGCGCAGGCCATTCGCAAGGCCTATGACATTGGCTGGCGGCCGTTGCATATTCTGAACAATGTATCGAGTTCAGTTGGTTCCGTACTCACTCCTGCCGGTCTGGACAAATCGGTCGGACTGATGACGGCGGTTTACTTCAAGGATCCGATCGACCCACAGTGGGCCGGTTCGCCTGACGTGAAGGAATACGAGGCGTGGTTCGAGAAATATTATCCGGAAGGCAATATTGCCGACGTGTTTAACGTGTCCGGGTACATTATCGCCTACGGGGTGGTGGAGGTGCTCAAGCGGTGTGGTGACGACCTGTCGCGCGCCAACGTGATGAAGCAGATGGCGTCATTCAAGGATCTCGAAGTGCCGATGATGTTGCCCGGGGTCAAATGGAACACCAGCCCAACCGATTTTTCGCTTATCGAATCGGGACAGCTTGCGCGCTTCGACGGCAAGGAGTGGGTGTTGTTCGGAGAAGTTGTCGGTAACTGATTACCGGATGGCGGGGCGAGCATTCGCTCCGCCGATACTGCGGGACGCGTGATCAGAGTGATTCAAGAAAAGTGATCAGGGCGTCGCGATCGTTCTTGTCCAGTTTGGCGTAGGTGTCATGCGATACCTGCGCTTCTCCACCGTGCCAGAGGATGGCTTCTTCAAGGGTGCGCGCGCGGCCATCATGCAGAAAGTTGTGGGCGTTATTCACGGTTTTCGATAGTCCGACGCCCCACAGTGGCGGCGTGCGCCAGTCGCGACCGCCCGCGAGGTAATCCGGTCGGTTGTCGGCAAGCCCCTCGCCCATGTCATGCAGCAATAGATCGGTGTAGGGGCGGATGACCTGATTGGCTGCTTGCGGAAAGGCATCGAAGTCGCCGGTTCTCAATTCCGGAACATGGCAGACCGAACAGCGCGCAGCTTCGAACAGCGTTTCGCCCCGCTGAACGACCGGGTCATCGATGTTGCGGCGTGCCGGAACAGCCAGGGCGCGCAGATAGGTCGTAGTTGCGGCGAGACGCAGCGGCGTAATTTCGGGGCGGGCAAACAGCATCTGCTCGTCACAGCTTTTCTGAATTTCCGGGCAGTTCTGATCCGGATAGAGCGGGCTGCTCAAGCCGATGTCGTTGAAGAAAGCCACCGCAATCTGTTCGCGCAGGCTTGGATGATTGGCTTTGAGCCCGAACCGCCCCGGCACGGTCTGTTGTTTTTCGGGGTCCCACACGTAATTGACACGCCCCTTGATGCCGTCCGGTTTGTCGCGTGCCGCCATTGCGTCGATGGTCGATTGCGGAATCGCTTCGAGCAAGCCAAGTCCGAACACAGGCGGTGATCGGCGCAGGCCGATCATGGCGCCTTCGCCGAGCGGGCCGAAGGCGAGATCCGAGATTCTGATCTCGGGCGAGCGCAGTTCTCGCTCGGTGCCGTCTTGCAGCGTGACAGTGTGGTGCTGCCATAACACTTCAAAACCGGCTTCGGCCGGTACCACGCCCTTGACGCCGAAAACCTGCAACTGATCGCCGTAGTGAGGGTGAAACCGCGGGCCGTTGTATTTGTCAGTTCCCGGAAGACTGACGCGGATGACTGCGTTCGGTGCCGGTTCGAAAGGCACGGTAATGTTCTGATCGAGTTTCTCGCCGTCGGGCTTGATCACTGCCGCGTCGCCAGGCGCCATCCCCCTGCCGTTCCCGTCGTGACAGGTTGTGCAGGCCTGGGCATTGGATGTCGGGCCCCGTCCGAATATGGCGTTCTCGAACCAGAAAAAAGCCCAGCGGTTGTGAAACATCTGATGACCGAGTGCGAACAACTCTGTTTGCTCGGCAGTTAGGTTCGCCGCCGGATGTGAGTAGGCGTTCGCGGTTGCGTCGTTGACGGTGAGGGCGCCGCCGGACAGTTCCCGTCCGCTCGGATTGGTGTCCAATGCCAGCAAGGCAGTGCCGGGCAGCAGTAAGGCAGCCGCGAAAAGAATCCATGGCGCGTACGTCAGTAACCCCCGTCCGGCTGCGCTTGCAGGCATTTTCCCTCCGCGGCGCGTAATTGTTCCGGCTAGATGATTTTCTCGCCAAACTTGGCGATTGCTTTTTCCGATAACCGAAGACCTAGCCCTGGGTCCTGGTTCAAGGTCAGCCAACCATTCGAAATATCCGGCGGGTTCTCGAACAACTCCGCTTGCAATGGATCGCGCTCCGGGTCGGTGAAGGACTCGACGATGCATCCCGCCGGGCTCGCCGCGACAATGTGAGCGTGAATAAAACAGTCATGGTGCGGGGCGACCTGCACATGATTGAGTTCGCATAGAGCCGCGAGCTTGCGGCCTTCGGTGAAGCCGCCTGTCATGGTGCAGTCGAACTGCAGTATGTCGATGGCCTGCTCATCGACCAGTGCGCGGCACCCCCAGCTGGTGAGTTCGCTTTCTCCTGCCGAAAGCGGTATGCGCGTACGTTTCGAAAGCAGCTTCAGTTCGCGGCGATCGTCGGCCCACTGCACCGGTTCTTCCAGCCAGCGTGGGCGCAGTGGTTCGAGCAGGCGCGCGCCTTCGATAGCTGTCGCCAGATCCCAGCCGCGATTGATGTCAACCATCAGATCCTTGTCTTCGCCGATCTCCTCGCGCACCAGTTCAAGACGCTTCATGTCCTCGACCAGCGATACCCCTCCGGCTTTGGCCTTGAAGCCCTGGTGCCCCTGAGCCTTGAGCATTTGCATTTCGTCGCGCAGTTCGGCCAGATCCTTGCCGTCCCGATAATAGGCGCAGGTGACATAGCAGGGAATCTTGTCGCGGAAACCGCCGAACAACCGGTACAAGGGTAAGCCGGCTGCTTTGCCGATGATGTCCCAGCAAGCGATATCCACCGCAGCAGCGATTCGCATCAACGCCTCGCGCGACCAGCCTTTTTCATGGCTTAGCCGCTGTGAGGTCAGAGCGAACAACTTCTGAAATACTTTTTCCGGCGCCAGCGCATCGGCGCCGACAACCTGATCACCGATGCCGGTGCGAAAAGCATGGATGGCCGCTTCGATCGGTGTGTAACTGGTGGCGAGGCCGAACCCTTCGATGCCCTCGTCTGTCTTGAGTCGCACCAGGATTTCATTGGCACGCGGCACGATAAAGTGGCTGACCCAGTGTGGCCGGCCGGTGTCCGGGGCGCGCAGGATGAATACTTCAAGCTTGGTTATTTTCATTTTCTGGTTTTCTGTTTGCCGCTGAATTTCCAATCATAAACCGATGCGCCGCGTTCCACAGTTGGTTGTGCAGTTACAGTGGCGGAACATTGACGCCGATTTGTTCCAGTATCCCTCGTGGTGCGCGCTTGGAAGGCGGAGCAGGTTCCGACGGCGCAGCCGTTGGATGCGACCCTGCAAAGCGCGCCGGGCGCCGCGTTCCACAGTTGGTTGTGCAGTTACAGTGGCGGTACATTGGCGCCGATCTGTTCCAGTATCCCTCGTGGCGCCCCCCCGGCAACCGGCTCGGGAAAAATAATCGACAACCGGTCATTTGCGATCCGATAGTAAAAGTAGTGCGGTGGAACAAGCACCCGCTTTCCGGTTGGCTTGATCGATTTCATTCCAGGCAGAAGCCAGATCCCGGTGTGGGTCCCTCCCTGGCGCCACTTGATCGCGAAGTTACCTTGCCCCCGATCCTCGATCCCGTCGTGCTCGTAGTGCCAGTCGGGGAATGCGCTGTACAGCGCGGCCAGCATTTCGAGAAACCCGGCTTTGTCCATGATGCGGGTTGCACTGATGAACATCAGATCTTCGGAGACTGTACCGGATACCTTTGCGACATCGTGGTTTGCAAGACCTGCAATGTACTCGGTGAGGGTTTCGGGCATGCGATCAGGCAGGGTAGTTGTCTTGCCGGTTTTCATTAACGTGGCCGGGAATTTCTTGTTGCAACGACCACGTCGCGCACGGTGACCATTGCCGCGACCAGCAACAGCACCATTCCCGTCCAGATGATGGTTCTGGCCGGGGCTTCCACTTTTTCCACCACCTCAAGCGAGAGCTGCGGCACCGCTGTTGCGTCGTCGATTTGTTCGAGCAGAAAAAGGTACTCCGCCGGATAGGGGATCTCCATCGGTCCAATATCGAACGATTGCGTCGCTGAGCGCTCGGCGTGGACGGTGATGGGGCGTTCCAGAATGATGTGGTCCAATTGAGTCAGTGACGCTTGATACCGCAGCGCGGTTTTGAGCTGCGCATCAGCGCTATCGCCAGAAGAAAATTGCAGGCGCAGCGTGACGCGATTCATCTCCGGCGTCAGAGCCAGCGCGACCGGCTTGTAGGCAACGCCGTTAGCGAATCGAAGAATGCTGCCGTCCGGCGTAATCCAGCGCGATGCGCGCTCGGTCATTTCGATCGTCTGCGCTGTGCGGCCACTGAAAAAAAGGCAGTACGCGTAGTAAACCGGTCCGAGCAGCAGCCCGACCACCAGCAGCAAGGCGATCATCGGCCGCATGTTCTAGCAGGAAGCCTCTAGCGCTTCTTGCGGTTCTTCCATTTGCTTGCGCACTGCACCGGAGTGTTGCGCACGAGTTGCTCATGAAGTTTCGCATCGGCCCAGTGGATGACGTTGTGTGTTTCACCGCTGCGGAGATTCTTCAGTTGCGTTTCGATTTCAGTCATATTGCCCTCCACGCGGTCTCCCACCTTTGGTAAGGGCAAGCCACGGGCTGAAAACAGGCCGAACTTCTCCGGCACGTCTGATTCGGGAAGCTGGACGACGAAGTAACCACACGTCGGGTCCATCCATGTGACTTCGACCTCTGCTGCAAAACCGTTTGACACATAACTATAAAATGCCATTGACATTGCAAACATCGTAAGCGTTTTCATATTGCCTGCTCTCTTGTTCGACTCAAAAAAACGACGTCGTCATGCTCTGCTTCGCCGAAGAAAATACTCATTCGGAACGCAAGCTGCTGCGATGCAGCACAACGAACATCTTGACTTATCTCCTGTGCATAGTACAACGTATTTTCGAGCATACGAGGGAAGGAGCGACACGATTTCATGTGTTGCGCATCCGAGCGTTGAACAAAGCCGCAGTTGTGTGTTCAATCGTCATTCTGGATAAGTTGATGAGTGCTGCTACTGGTATTGATCGCCGTCCGGAGTGCGACTGAAGAAAGGTTTCAACGATGATTCCGGGGCTTGTCTCGCCTTGTTTCGCTTAGGTATTGGGTTTGTGTCGCAGGTTAACCGGGAAGGTTCAGCAGCAACATAACAACAGTTCCCTAACGCGCCCGGGCAAGGGGGATGGGTTCACCATGATCTTTCGGAGGAGAGCAAACAATGAAGCATCTGAAACTGAAGGGCGTCATCGCGGCTATGGCGATGGCCGGTTTTTCCGGCCTGGTACAGGCGGGGCCGGTGACCGACAAAATGCTGGCGATGGATGCGGGAGACGAATGGCTGCATGCCAACGGTAACTGGGCGGGACATCGCTACAGCACGCTTAACCAGATCAATGCACGCAATGCCAAGAAGCTCCAGGTTGCATGGATGACTTCTGTCGGCGGCAAGACCGATTCGATGGCGACGCCTTTGTACCATGACGGACTTCTGTTTTTCCCGCAGGACAACAAAGTATTCGCGATCAACCCTGACAATGGCAGCATTGCGTGGAAATACGAGCACACGCTACCGGAAGACTGGGGCGGCTACAACGTACCGTTTTTTACCGGCAAGCATCGCGGTGTGGCGATCTCCGGAAACTACGTTTTCTTCCTGTCCAATGACAACAAGTTGCACGCGCTCGATTACAAGACGGGCAGGGCGCAATACGTAAAGGATTATCAGGACCAAGGTTTCCCGTATCCGAAGGACTTTTCGCAGGCGGGTGATTCCAACGGCTATGTTAGTACCGTTGGACCGCTGGCAATTCCTGGCGCGGTGCTGTTGCCGATGAACGCAACCGATACCGGTGGATTGCCAGGCTATGTCGTGGCGGTCAATCCTTCCGACGGCGAGGTAATGTGGAAAGCCAACATGATTCCCGGACCGGGCGAAGAGGGGTATGACACCTGGCCCGAGGGCAGCCACGAATTCGGCGGTGCCGGTCCCTGGATCGTCGGTTCGTATGATGCCGAGCTGAATATGTACTTTACCGGCACGGCAAACGCCTACGAGTGGAACCCGAAGAACCGTGGCGGTGGTGAAATGGACAACGTCGGGGCGGCCAGTATCGTCGCCGTCAATGCGGCCGATGGAACGGTTGCCTGGCGCTACGTCGGTGTTCCGGGCGATCCGTGGGATTACGATCTTCCGCAAACGCCATTGGTGATCGAGATCGACAGCCTCAAGACGATCGTTCAGCCGAACAAGACGGGCTATATCCACCATCTTGACGCGGCGACCGGCAAGTTCCTGAAGGCCGATCAGTTCGTTGATGAGGTGAACTGGATCGAGGGCTACGACAAGAATGGCCGTCCCATAAACATGATTCCGTTACCGGAAGAAGGCGGTGACCCCGTTCTTGTTCAGCCGGGTCTGCTGGGTGGCGTCAACATGTATCCGGCGGCTTACAGCCCGAAGAATGGCAATGTTTATCTGCCGACATCGGAATCCAGCATGATGTACGGTTTTGAGGAAATCAAGATCATCAGCAATGTTCGCCACTTTGGCGCCTACCAGGAATTCGAGTGGGGCGACGAGATCGACAAGGCGGTCAATGTAAAGACCGGCAAGGAAGTCTGGCGTGACGCACAGGTTGGCAAGCCAGGTTACGCGGGCGGCATGCTGGTAACCGCCGGTGACATTACCGTGTACACAACGCAGGGTGGTGTGTTCAAGGTGATGAATGCCAAGTCTGGCAAGGAGTTGTACAGCCTGAACCTCGGCATCACCGCGAAGTCCGGGGCGATGACGTTCAAGCATAAAGGCAAGCAATACATCGTGCAGGCTCTGGGTAGTCAGGCGCAGTTTGGCCGGGATGATATTCTCGGAATTGAGTTTGGCAGCGCGATCGTGGCGTTTACCAAGTAAGTTCCGTTGTGTAAGTGACTCTGTTTGTCATGAGTCGGGGCGCGCACTGAATTTCGTGCGCGCCCTTGTTTTGTGCCGCAACGTTGTTATCACCAAAACAGGTGAACATAGCCGGGCCTGGCGCTTTGCGAGAAGTTGGCGCCAAATAATAAAGGGGGGAACATGAAGTTGATCAAGTGGTTTCTGACCTCGGTTTTCATGGCAAGTATCTGGTTGGTACTGGCACCGGTGGGTGTTGCCGCCGACGAGCCGATTCCCGAGGCTAATCCGTACTCGGGAGACAAGAAAAAGATCCGGTCCGGTCGTTCGTGGTACCGCAATGTTTGCGGTAATTGTCACGGCGGACGAGCCGATGGACAGGGTGAGCGCGGTACCGGTGCCGATCTGCGCAAATTCAAGAAAGGCTTCAAGCAGTACGTTCAAATCGTGCTCGACGGCCGGAAGGTAGAAGGGCGAATTCAGTTCATGCCCGCCTGGCGAGGCGTGTTGAGCCAGGACGATATTTATGAGATTGGTGCCTATCTGGAAACGCTCGCGATAGAAGGGGCGAACTGGAATTAGCCTGTTCCTGAGAGCACCGCGACGCGCTTTTTGGGAATTCCAGGAAACGGGTAACCAGGAGTGCAGTGCCGGCTCCGGCCCTGATTTGGATAACAGGCGGGGCTGCCGGCTGGTTGTGGCAGTGCGATAACGTTACGCGGGCTGCGTTGCCCTGACGGAGCGCTCACCGACGCCCACCGCTGCCCCCAGCGCGATAAACTGAAACGCACCGATCAGTGCGAATACCCAGCCTGGATGGTGGTTGTCCATGAGCGCGCCGAAAATCGGCGGCGAGATCGCCAGGCCGATGTCCAGGCCGGAGTAGACAACACCATACACTCGCCCGGTCGCGTTCGCCGGTGCCGCTGCGCGCACCAGCAGATCGCGCGATGGGCCCGCCAGCCCGGCACCGAACCCGATCACGGCCAGCATTGGCATGACCGTCCAGCCGGGCATGCCTCCGAGCGCGACCAGTGCTGCCGTCCCACCCGAGATGGTGAACGCTACGGCGATGACACGATCGTGATACTGCGTTCTTGCTGCCGCGAAGCCGCCGGTGACCAAACCCGCTGCGCTCGCGAGCATGTAAGCGGTAATGCACGCCGTGGCAAATGTGAACGGAACCGAATAAAGGTCGCGCAAGGCGGCTGGTGCGAAACTCTGAATACCGCCAAACGACAGGGCTGAAATCAGGAAAAAGGTGAAGCACATCCAGACTGCTGGCAGTCGCAGAAACGTGACTGGTTTTTCATTTTCTTCACGTCTGGTTGGCTGCGCGACGGATGCTGAAAGCTCGCCCGGATCGAGAAGGTCGCGCCAAATGAACAAGATAGTCAGAACAGCAAACGCGAGCGCGGCCGCTCCCAGCAGGGCAATGCGCCAGTGAAACAGCGTCGCGAGCCCGGCCAGAAACACGGGTGCTGCTGCCCAGCCCAAAGCGCCTGACAATCCGTGGACGCTGAAGGCGTGCCCTAGCCGTCGTGTAGTGACGCGTCGATTGAGCACGGTGAAATCAGCCGGGTGAAATACACTGTTGCCGAGTCCAGCTACTGCAGAAAACAACATCAACAGGGTATAGCTGTTGCTCGACGCCAGTCCCAGGGCGGCCAGGCAGAGCAGCGCAATGCCACCCAGTAACACCGGCAAGGCACCGACGCGGTCCACAATGAAACCAGCCACTGCCTGACTGGCGCCCGACACGACAAAAAATACCGTCATCAGCAATCCGAGCTCGGCATAGCTCAAGGCGAACTCGTCCTTTAACCAGGGAAACAACGGCGCAAGGAGCAGGTGAAAGAAGTGCGACGTTCCGTGACCGAGCCCTATCAGGCCGATCACTCTGGCATCGTTTCGCAGTGTCTGTGTTGCTGTGGTCATCGTTTGTCAGGAGGAAGAAAAGGGCCCGGTCGCGTAATACGCGCGCCCGATTGCCCGGCAATGTAGAAGGTGATGCGTCCGGCTAATTCAGGGTCCGCTCTGCCGGGACGCCGCCCGTGCGGGTGGCATCCAGTTTTGGCACCTCCAGCGTCAGGTCCCACTCGGCCTTGGCTGCTGCGTCCTTGATCAGTTTCATAAGCCCGTGCAGGAGGTTTTCTCCCAAAGACAGATCCAGTCCGCTGCCTTCCTTTGGCAGCATTGAGAGTATGGTCTGGCCTTTGGCGTTGCGCCGGGCTCGTATCCGTGTAACCAGAAACGGTGTGTCGCCAAGTGGGTGTTCACGCTGCGGCTCCCTGGCCGCTTTGGAAAACTGGACCTTCTTGAGCGCTTTTTCATGCTCAAACCCAAGCAATGCCTTGCGTGCTTCCGGATTGGCCTGGGACTGGATTTCCGGCCGCGATTGCGCCATTTGCAGCAATACCGGCCAGAAGCGCTTGACCAGCCGACGTGTCATCCAGAACAGAATTTCAGCTGATCCGGAGAAACACACGTGGACCAGCAGACGATCGTCCTCGGGGAGAAATTCGACAGTTATGCGCTCGAGGTTCATGGCGCCAGTTTACTGGAAGCGCGCAGCGTGGAGAAATCCGCTACCGGAGCTGGTCCGTCGTGCCGATACCTTATTGGCTATACGGCGAACAGCGCAGCTTCAATCGTCATGCTGCGCGGGACTGTGATCCGACACCAGTTGCTTTTGTACGTTGGGTGGTGCCGCCTCATAGTGACTGAATTCGATGTTGTACGAGCCGGCGCCACCGGTAATCGACTTTAGCCGCGATTGATAATTGTCGAGCTCAGCGAGGGGAACTTTCCCGGAGAGTTTCATCATGCCGCCAGACATTGCGTCATTGCCGCTGACCTGTCCGCGCCGCGATGCGAGATCGCCGCTGATGTCGCCAATGGCTTCTTGCGGCACGGTTACTTCAATATTGACAACAGGCTCCAGCACCACTGGCCGGGCTTTTTCGACCGCCTCTAGAAACGCTTTGCGGCCCGCAGCGACAAACGCCACCTCCTTGGAATCGACATTGTGATGTTTTCCGTCGTATACCGTGACCTTTACATCCTGCATTCTGTGTCCCGATAGCGGGCCGGATTCCAGTATCGAGCGCACGCCTTTCTCAACAGCCGGAATAAACTGGTTGGGAATAACACCGCCCTTTATCTCGTCAACGAACTGAAAACCACTGCCGCGCTCCAGCGGAGCAATCCGTAGGTACACCTCTCCAAATTGTCCGGCGCCGCCGGTCTGTTTCTTGTGGCGGCAATGTCCTTCGGCCGTCGCCCTGATGGTTTCGCGGTAGGGAATGCGGGGTGGCCGCGTTGACACCTGGAGTCCGTAGGTTTTCTCCATCTTCTCCATGCTGAGGCGAAGGTGTAATTCGCCAAGGCCGCGTACGACGGTCTCGTTTAGTGTTGTGTCCTGTTCGACTTTCAGCGTCGGGTCCTCTGCGCTCATGCGATGCAGTACGTCAGCCAGTTTCTGCTCGTCGCCGTGCCGGGAGGTTTCAAGCGCCAGCCCGAATACGGGCTGAGGGAAGTCAAGCGGTCTGAGATGAATATGGTTGTCCTCCTGCGAGTCATGCAAAACCGCGTCGAAGTGGATGTCATCGACCTTGGCCACGGCGACAATGTCGCCTGGAACAGCGGCGTTGACTTCTACATGATCCTTTCCCTGCAGCCGGTAGAGATGCGACACTTTGAACGGTTTGCGCGCATCGCCGATAAACAGTTGCGTGTTTGGCGTAACCGTACCCTGATGGACCCGAAACACGCCCAGCTTGCCAATGAACGGATCAATTTCCACCTTGAAAACATGTGCTAGAACATGCTTCGACTTATCCGGAACGGCATAAAGTGGCTTGGCCTCGTCGCCTTCGCCGCGGAGAAACTGTGGCGGGTTGCCTTCAGCGGGATTCGGCATCAGCTTCGAGAACACATCCAGCAATAAATCGAGGCCGGCGCCGGTCTGCCCGGACACGAAACACACAGGCACCAGATGGCCTTCGCGCAGCGCGCGTTCGAACGGTTCGTGTAGTTGCTCCGGCGTCACATGCCCCTGGTCCAGATAGACAGACATGAGGTCTTCGTCGACTTCGACGACCTGATCGACGAGGCACGTGTGGGCCTCGGCAACCGGCATCAGGTCAGATTCGCCGTCGGGACGGAAAAAACAGTCGGTGACTTTGGTCGCGTTGTCTGCCGGCAGGTTGATGGGAAGGCATTCGCGCCCGAACGTGGCCTGGATTTCCGTGAGCAATCGGCCGAGATCCACGCCGTCAGCATCGATGCGATTGACGATAATCACACGGCACAGGTTGCGCGACTGCGCCCAGTCCATCATGCGTTTTGTCATCAACTCGATGCCGGACGACGCATTAATGACAATTGCCGCCGTTTCGACCGCGGACAGGGCGGATAGCGATTGCCCGACGAAATCCAGGTAGCCAGGTGTGTCGAGCAGATGAATCAGTGTGCCGTCATGAGATACGTTGGTGACAGCGAGCTTGACCGAATGGCTGTGCTCTTTTTCGCGGGGATCGTAATCGCAGACGGTGGAGCCGCGTTCGATCGAGCCTGCTGCGCTGATTGCGCCTGCGTGTGCAAGCAGATTCTCGATCAGGGTGGTCTTGCCCGATCCTCCCTGTCCGACGAGTGCAATGGTACGGATGTGCTCTGTGTCGAAGCTACCCATTCTTTGCCTCCCTCCCGACTGTGCTGCTCACGTTCGGTCTCTCATGTCAGTATATGCGGCTCATTGCAGGTTGCAATACGCTGAATGGGGGTGCCGCGCCGCAGCATCAGGCTTGCGATGACATTGGGTTGACGTGAGAGGAAGAGGGCCTTGCCGGAGGGTGATGTGGCCCTTGCCGGAAGGCTGCAAAAGCGATTTTCCTGAGTTATGTTTGTTGCGCCGCAGACTGGCGAATCCGGCAGAATGTTGCGGCGCTCGCAGATGACGCAGTCGGCTTCGCCGGTGAAATGCGTGCTGTGGCCGGAATGGAAACACGCACTTGGGAGTTGATATGAATGCATTCGAAACGATTCGTGTGACGCAAACGAATCAGGAGCAGGCACCTGATGGCTCAAGCGTATTTCCTTTGCTGTCACTGCAATCGGGCGCGCTGGCATTGTTCGAGTTGAATGCCGGGCAGGTATCGCGGGCGGTCAGGCACCGTAGCGTGGACGAAATCTGGTTGGTGCTGTCGGGTCAGGGTTCGATGTGGCGACAACGCGGCGCGCACGAAGAGACCGTTCCGCTCGAGGAGGGGGTGTGCGTGTCGATACCTGCTGGTACTGCTTTCCAGTTCCGATGCGATGGGAGCCGGTCACTGCGCGTCGTCGCAGTGACCATGCCGCCGTGGCCCGGGAATGATGAGGCTGTAGTCGTCCCCGACAAGTGGGACCGGGCTGCGCCCCCTGCTACTTGACGGAATCGTATTCGGTGATGACGGCGCGTGCCTTGGTAATGATCTTTTCTCCTCTAAGGCCGTGGTCATCGAGCGCTGTTACGCGTTTGCTAATTGCGGCATCGGCGGCTTCGTTCCAGGTCGCGAGATCACTCTCGGGCAGGTTGCCGATGCTGTCCCCGCGGGCGGCCGCATCTTGTTGCGCCTTTGCGGCATTCTCGTCGAACACTTTTCCGACCCAGGCCGAGATATCGCTACCACTGCTGGCTCTGACAACCTGCTTGAGATCGTCGGCGAGGCTGCGATAGGCATCAGGGTTCATCAAGAGGGCTGACACTTCAGCGTATGCCCACGGGGCGCCGGCTGGTGCTGAAACATGCACCTTTACAAGGTCTGCAAGTCCGAGCGTTGTCAGACTGCTCCACGAGAGTAATACCCCGTCTATTTCGGCATCGGCAAGCGCTTTGCGCATTTCGGGTCCAGATGTGACGACCGGTGATGCACCCAGTGCGGCGAGAAAATCCGCGCCATCGGCATTGGGGATCCCGATCTTCATGCCTTGAAGGTCTGACAGCGAGGCAAGCTGTTTTTCACGCATGTGAAACAGTGGCGCATCATGACGGCTGGCCGCGAGAATGCGCAGCTCCTTGAACTCGCGAAACCCCAGGTCGTTGGTGTCCGACCACGACCACAGCGCCTTGCTCGAAGCCTCCGATGTCGTTCCTGGCAGCGCGGAAGCGAAGACGCTGTACCTTGGGAATTCGCCAGACCAAGCCGGAAGGTCGAGCCAGACGATATCGGCCACACGGTCCTGTGCGACCTGAAACAAATCAGTCGACGCACTTGCGTCGTTCGCTGGAGTGGTCAGCACGTTGATCCTGCCCCCGGATTTGTCATGAATTTCTTGCACCCATGGGGTTATGAAGTACTGGTTCAATGCCGAGCCGGATGCTTGTATATGCTGTAACTTGAACGTTACGCCGTGGGCGAGCGCGTTGCCTGCCAGCGCCAGAGAGAATACAAAAGCACTGACCGATATGGTACGTGCAGCGAAATTGGATCGTCGGCGGATATTGGAAACGGACACGGTTATGATCCTCCTCTGGAGCAACCTTGTGCCGGGTCAGCAGGCAGAACGAGCTGCCGCGCGAACTGGCAGGGGATGCCGGATTTTGTGATGGCGCGTTTTTCTGTGTTTGAGCTGGCCCGGGCAAGTTTAGCAATGTATTGTCGGGCCGCCTATTCCGGCAGGGCGCCATCACCGCGACAGGTCCAGTTATTTAGTTGATTCGGAGGGCAAGAGTGGAAACAGTGGATACGATATTGCAGTTCTGGTTCGGCGCCGGAACCGATGACGCAGAGGTTGCACGGGAGCGTAACGCCCTGTGGTGGAAAAAGAGCGCGGAAACCGACGCACGCATACGAGACCGGTTTGCCGGGCTTGTGGATGAAGCGGTTGATGGCCGACGCGACGAGTGGCTGAGCGATGCGCGCGGTCGATTGGCCATGATTATTCTGACGGACCAGTTCTCGCGAAACATGTACCGTGATACACCCCGCGCCTTTGCCAATGACCATCTCGCACTCAAGTGGTGCAAGGACGGATTGGCCATTGATGTCCACCGGTTGCTCAAGCCGATTGAACGCGTCTTTTTCTACCTGCCTCTCGAGCATTCCGAATCCCTCGAAGATCAGGATCGTTCGGTTGCGTTGTTCACGGAGCTCGCGAACAGCGTGCCTGAGGATCAACGCGAACCGTTTGCCGGCTTTGTCGACTATGCCGTACGTCATCGTGAAGTCATAAAACAGTTCGGACGGTTTTCGCACCGAAACGCGATTCTTGGCCGGGTTTCGTCGGAGCGGGAACTGGCGTTTCTCAAGCAACCCGGCTCTTCGTTCTGAATGTGGTGAGACGAATTTGGAAAGCGCCGCCATGTTTCGAATCTGCGATAAATTGATTCTGGAATCTGGCATTCGGTGGCAGGATCGGTAGACTGTTGCCCGGTCGCCGCCAGGGATGTACAGAGCGCAGGCTTGTTCAGAGCGCCATCCAGTGCGCTGTTGACCGGGCGGGTAGTTCAATAAAGGGAGGATGTAATCGATGGATTTAAGGCTAAAGGATTTGCGGGTTATTGTGACCGCGGGCGCATCAGGAATCGGGCTGGCGGTTGCCGAAACGTTTGCTGCCGAAGGAGCGCAGGTTTATGTGTGCGATGTGGACGAGGAAGCGCTTGCCGGCATGGGCAAGACACACCCGAAAATCATAACTGGCGTATGCGATGTTTCCGATCGCGATGCTGTTTCGGCAATGTTTGCAAACGCTGTATCGAAACTCGGCGGTCTTGATTGCCTGGTCAACAATGCAGGTGTCCCGGGCCCGACCGGCCCGGTTTACGAGATCGACCCTGCTGACTGGGATCGCTGTGTCGAAGTCTGTTTGACCGGGCAGTTCAACTGCACCCGGATTGCGGTAGAACACCTCAAGGCGTCCGGTAACGCTTCTATCATTAATTTGTCTTCAGCCGCAGGCAAATTCGGTTTTCCGAACCGCTCTCCTTACTCTTCAGCCAAATGGGGCGTGATTGGTTTCACCAAGTCCATCTCGATGGAGCTCGGACAGTTCGGTATACGCTGTAATGCCATATTGCCAGGCCCGGTCGATGGTGCCCGTATCCGGCGCGTCATCGAGGAGAAGGCCGAACTCGCGGGCAAGACCTTTGAGGAACTCAAAATGAACTGGTTGTCACACGCGTCCATCAAGGAGCTCATCGATCCGCAGCAACTGGCCGACATGATGGTGTTTCTGGCCTCACCACATGCGCGCACCATATCCGGGCAGGCCATCAGCATCGACGGCGACATGCAATCATTGGTTTGAATGTAATTGGTCTGGACGTAATGGATCTGGATGCATTCTCGGTCGGCGGTCATCCGGAACTCGCCGCGGATCATTGGCACGAGCGAAACAGCAAGGAGACATAGTGATGACGTATACCGGACCTGTGGTCAGCAGCGAGTGGCTGGCCGCAAACCTTGACGCTGACGGAATTCGGGTGGTGGATGCTACGGTGCATCTGCCCGATACCGGTCGAGATGCCCGGGCGGAATACCTTGCCGGTCACATTCCTGGCGCGGTGTTTTTTGATCTTGCGCAGGTGGCCGATCCGGACAACCCGCTGCCGCGAAAATTTCCTCCGCGTGAAACGTTTGCCAAAGAAGTGGGCGCGCTTGGTATTGATAACAACACGCATGTCATCGCCTATGACACGCCGGGCTTGTATAGCGCGGCGCGCGTGTGGTGGTTGTTCCGTCAATACGGATACGACCGCGTATCGATCCTCGACGGCGGATTGAAAAACTGGCAGGCCGAAGGCCGAAAAGTCGAGCCCGGGGATGTCAGGCCGGAGCCTGCAAGCTTCGTCGTGGGCGAGGAACGGGCACTTTATGCAAGCTGGCGCGACGTGCTGGATGTATCGAAAAACGGCAACGCGCAGATTCTCGATGCCCGCACCGCGGGCCGTTTTTCCGGCACCGAACTGGACCGCTACCCTGGTGCACGGCCGGGCCATATTCCCGGGAGTCGCAACCTGTACTGGGCGGAGTTGCTAAACAAGGAAACGCGAACACTGCTTCCCGTGGAAGAGATCCGCAAACGCATCAAGGGTGCCGGCATTTCTGAAGAACGACCCATTGTATTGTCCTGCGGCTCAGGTCTGACTGCCTGCATACTGGCGCTTGGATTGCACCTGAGCGGACGCGACGACTGGCGTGTCTACGATGGCTCGTGGGACGAGTGGGGGCGTAACCACGAGTTGCCGGTCGAATCCGGGGCGCCCGGGGACTGATTCAGCCCGGGTTTTTGTTTGATGCCGGTTTAGTAAGGCAGTCCGACGTAGTTCTCGGCCAGCGCGGTTTGCGCGGCGCGTGATTCGAACAGATAGGCCAGCTCGGCTTGCTGCAACCTGGGGCCGATGGTGCCGGTCTCGGGTAAGCGGTGCAACAAGGTGGTCATCCACCATGAGAAACGTTCCGCTTTCCAGATCCGTGCCAATGCCCGGCTGGAGTACTGATCGAGTTCAGCGCGGTCGCCACTGCGGTAAAACCCGATCAGTGCGGCCGAAAGATAATGGATATCGCTGGCGGCGAGATTGAGCCCCTTTGCCCCGGTCGGTGGAACGATATGCGCGGCATCGCCGGCCAGGAACATTGATCCGAATCGCATCGGTTCAGCGACAAAGCTGCGCAGCGGCGCGACGCTTTTTTCTATCGACGGTCCGGTGATCAAGGCCTCCGCTGTTGCGGGATCGAGGCGCGCTTTCAGTTCGCCCCACAAGCGCGCGTCGGGCCACTGTTCGACGGTGTCGGACAGATCGCACTGGACGTAAACGCGGCTGCGCGTTTCCGAACGCATGCTGCACAGCGCGAATCCGCGTTCGTGGTTGATGTAGATGAGTTCTTCCGATACCGGTGGCGTATCGGCCAGCAACCCGATCCAGCCAAAGGGGTAAACCCGTTCGTATTCGGTGATGGCGTTTGCCGGCACGCTGGCGCGGCACACGCCGTGATATCCGTCGCACCCGGCGATGAAATCGCAGGCGATCTCGGTCGTCCTGCCGTTCTTGCGGTACCGGACCACGGGTGTTTCACTGTCGAACCGGTCGATCTCTACATCGAGGGCTTCGTAAACGGTTGTTGCGCTACTTGCGTCGCGCGCATCCATCAGGTCGCGTGTCAGTTCGGTCTGGCCGTAGATGACTACTTTCTTGCCTCCCGTCAATGCCGACAGATCGATGCGGTGCCGCCCGCCCGGGTAGCAGATGTCAAAGCCCGAATGTATCAGCCCTTCTTTGTGAAGTCGCTGACTGGCCCGGGCACGGTCGAGCAGTTCGACGGCGCCTTCCTCGAGGACGCCGGCACGAATGCGGCCGAG
>DATKYN010000057.1:0-46438 GCA_035528435.1 Burkholderiales bacterium | reverse complement strand
CGGCTTCTTGGCTACCTTCTTCTTGGCAACCTTGCGTGCCGGCTTCTTGGCTACCTTCTTCTTGGCAACCTTGCGTGCCGGCTTCTTGGCTACCTTCTTCTTGGCAACCTTGCGTGCCGGCTTCTTGGCTACCTTCTTCTTGGCGGCCTTGCGAGCTGGCTTTTTCTTGGCCACCGACTTACGAGCCGGCTTCTTGGCCACCTTCTTCTTCACAACCTTCTTCGCCGGCTTCTTGGCCTTGCTGGCCCGCTTTGCCGGCTTTTTCTTCGCAGTTTTCTTTTTCACTGCCATGGGTATTACCTCCTACTTTGATTTAAAAAACGGTGTGCGAGCATCCTTAATGATGCCTGCCCACCGACTGATGACAGCCGCAGGACCACAAAACCACATGGCAACGACTGACGAACAGTTCGAGAAGCCACGGAAGAAAACGAGATTTTTCCGTGGGAAACAGAAGAGAAATAGAGAACGGGGCCGATCGCCAGAGGCGGCGCCAGCATGTCCGGCGGAGAGCCGGCATATCGAACAGAACCATGACCACAGACCGGGATTCATTAACCCCGGCCGTTCGCGCCCTTAAAATTATCATGAGCGCAGGTGTTTATAAAAAAAAGCGTTACTCGTCTTTTACCCATCAAGCCCCGTAATGCACCACTCAGAAAACGGTGCGTGTTGCAAACATGTACTTCAGTACTGCACTTGTGCGACCATCATTCCAACGTACTAAGATCGCTATTTTCGCCATACACTAAGCAAAAAGCCTTCCAAGGATTTTCACGCAGACATGGCGACTATTCCCAGCTGAGCGCACCACCGGTTTGGTACTCGGTGACACGCGTTTCGAAAAAGTTCTTTTCCTTCTTGAGATCGATCATTTCAGACATCCATGGAAAAGGATTGTTGGCACCCGGGTACAGGGTGTCGAGTCCGATCTGCTGGCAACGGCGATTCGCTACGTAACGCAAATATTCCTTGAACATCGGCGCATTCATCCCGAGAACACCTCGTGGCATCGTGTCCTCTGCATAACGATATTCGAGTTCCACACCTTTTCGCATAAGAGTGCGAATCTCTTCCCGAAATTCCGCAGTCCACAAGTGCGGATTCTCGAGCTTGATCTGATTGATGAGATCAATTCCAAAATTACAGTGCATGGATTCATCGCGAAGAATGTACTGATACTGCTCCGCTGCTCCCGTCATTTTGTTCTGACGGCCAAGTGCCAATATTTGTGCAAAACCGACGTAAAAGAACAGTCCTTCCATGATGCATGCGAAAACAATAAGACTCTTCAGAAGTTTCTGATCCGCTTCGGGAGTTCCCGTCTTGAACGAAGGATCAGTCAGCGTTTCGATAAACGGGATCAAAAAATCATCCTTGTCGCGAATGCTGCCGACTTCATTATAGGCATTGAATATCTCCGCCTCATCGAGGCCAAGACTTTCGACAATGTACTGATAAGCGTGTGTGTGAATCGCTTCCTCGAAAGCCTGACGCAACAAATACTGCCTGCATTCCGGCGCCGTGATGTGGCGGTATGTGCCCAACACGATGTTGTTCGCTGCGAGGGAGTCTGCCGTGACAAAGAAACCGAGATTGCGTTTGACTACCAGGCGTTCATCTTCTGACAAACCAGCCGGGTCTTTCCATGTCGCAATGTCACGGCTCATGTTGATTTCCTGCGGCATCCAGTGGTTGGCGCAGCCAGACAGGTACTTTTCCCAGGCCCATTTGTACTTGAACGGAACAAGCTGATTAACATCAGCCTTGCCGTTGATAATGCGCTTGTCCTCAATACGAACGCGCTTCGCGGTGGGATCACTCCGCTCGACCGCTTGGGTGCCGCGTTCGGAATCGTCGTGGGGAAGGACGGTGGAATTAACGCGGGCGTTAACGTCAGAATCTTCAAATTGCAGCATGAGTTCCTTACCTTTCGAAACAGTTGGCCTGCGGCCTGAATATTGTTGGTTTAATGCCGGCTAGACGGCCAGTTTCGGATCCGGGTTCGAGAACGAACGAAATTCCCGTTGCAAAGCGGACTCGGCGTCGCGTCCGTTCATATTCACCAATCTCACATATGGCCCACTGTCACGGCTCTTGTTACGAATATGGAATTCAACCCGTCGCCGTGATGACACCTGCACCCGCTTCAAAAAATTCATTGGCAGGCCTCGCAATCCGGGTCATCAATGGCACAGAATTGCGGCTGCGCTTGCATGCTGTCATTTGCGCTATCAGAAGGAACGGCATTCAGCGTTCCTGAGCGAACGGTTGACTTCTCGGCCGATGTAGCCCCGAGCGTACGCAGATAGTAAGTGGTCTTCAGTCCACGCTTCCAGGCGAGCTTGTAGGTTTCATCAAGCGTCTTTCCAGAGGCTCCGGCCATATATATATTGAGTGACTGCGCCTGATCAATCCACTTCTGCCGGCGCGATGCGGCTTCGACTATCCACGACGGGTCCATTTCAAATGCTGTTGCGTACAGCGTGCGCAGCTCAGGAGGTATTCGATCGATTCGAGACAGCGAGCCATCGAAGTACTTCAGGTCGGCGATCATGACCTCATCCCAGAGATTGCGTTTTTTGAGGTCCTCGACCAGGTACTCATTGGTGACAGTGAATTCGCCGGAAAGGTTGGATTTCACATAAAGGTTCTGATAAGTCGGCTCAATCGACGCTGAAACGCCGACAATATTGGCGATCGTAGCCGTCGGCGCAATGGCCACACAGTTGGAGTTGCGCATACCGTAGTTCTTGATCCGCTCGCGCAACGCGTCCCACTCGAGCGTAGAACTCATGTCGACCTCGACGTAACCACCACGCTCGTCCATTAGCAATTTGAGGGAGTCTTGCGGCAAGATTCCCTTCGACCACAACGAGCCGTCGAACGTCGAATAGCGGCCACGCTCTTCGGCGAGTTCGGTGGACGCCCAGTAGGCGTAATAGCAGACGGCCTCCATGGAACGATCGGCAAACTCGGCCGCCTCATCAGACGCGTAGGAGACGCGCATCTGGTGCAGGCAATCCTGAAAACCCATGATTCCCATTCCCACCGGCCGGTGCTTGTAGTTAGCGTTGCGCGCTTTGTTGACCGCGTAATAGTTGATGTCCACAACGTTATCCAGCATACGCATGGCGGTCGATATCGTGGATTTCAGCTTCTCCTGATCGAGTGCTCCGTCTTTCAGGTGCGCCACCAGGTTGACTGATCCCAGATTACATACGGCAATCTCCGTCTCCGAGGTGTTGAGCGTGATCTCGGTGCACAGATTGGAGCTGTGAACGACCCCAACATGTTGCTGGGGAGAACGAATATTGCACGGATCCTTGAACGTGATCCATGGATGCCCGGTCTCAAACAACATGGAAAGCATCTTTCGCCATAGCTGCACTGCCGGCAATTTCTTGAACAGCTTGATTTCGCCGCCTGCCGCTTTTTCTTCGTAACCGACATATGCAGCCTCGAAGGCTTTACCGAACTTCTCGTGAAGATCCGGCACTTCGGACGGCGTGAACAGCGTCCAGTCACCGCCTTCGATCACACGCTTCATGAACAGATCGGGAATCCAGTTGGCGGAGTTCATGTCATGCGCTCGACGGCGGTCGTCGCCGGTATTCTTGCGCAACTCCAGAAACTCCTCAATATCGAGGTGCCAGGTTTCCAGGTAGGCGCACACCGCGCCCTTGCGCTTGCCCCCCTGGTTTACCGCAACCGCGGTGTCGTTAACCACCTTCAGGAAGGGAACGACCCCTTGTGACTTGCCGTTCGTGCCCTTGATGTGCGAACCCAGGGCACGAACTGGCGTCCAGTCGTTGCCAAGTCCGCCGGCATACTTTGAAAGCAGCGCATTTTCCTTGATCGCTTCGTAAATCCCGTCAAGGTCGTCTGCGACAGTCGTCAAATAGCAACTCGACAACTGGGAACGTACCGTCCCGGAGTTGAACAAGGTCGGGGTCGAACTCATGAAGTCAAAATTCGACAACACATTGTAGAACTCGATCGCCCGCGCCTCGCGCTCGACTTCATTAAGCGCCAGGCCCATTGCCACGCGCATGAAAAACGCCTGGGGCAACTCGATGCGCTTCTCGTCGATATGCAGGAAATAGCGGTCGTACAAGGTTTGCAAGCCTAGATACCCGAACTTCAGATCGCGGGTCGCGTCCAGCGCACTGGACAGCGCAGCAAGATCAAACTGCATCAACCGCTCGTCGAGCAACCCTGCCGCAACCCCTTTCTCAATGAAACCCGGAAAGTAGTCAGCGTATCTGGCATGCATTTCCGATCTCGACACTTCGCTACCCAGCACCTCATAGCGCACGCTGTTTAGCAGCAGGCGGGCGGTAACGTAACTGAACGCCGGTTCCTCCTCGATCAGCGATCGCGCCGCGAGAATCGCGCTCTTTCGCACCTCTTCCATCGGCACGCCGTCGTACAGGTCGCGCAAGGTCAGCTCCATGATCTGCTCACCATCCACCGCATGGCCAAGACCTTCGCAGGAATCCTTCACCAGTGCTCGCAACGCAGCAATGTCGAGCGGCCGCCGCTGGCCACCGTCAACGACACTGATGGTTCCTGCCGGTGCCTCGGCGGCTTTTTCTTCTCGCTGCCGTGCGCGTTCCCGGTTGCGTTCCTCACGATACAGAACGTAGGCCCGGGCGACTTCGTGCTCACCCGATCGCATCAACGCGAGTTCGACCTGATCCTGTATATCTTCTATATGTACCGTGCCACCTCCGGGGTGCCTGCGCACCAGCGCCTTGACAACATTGTCAGTGAGGCTGGAAACGACCTCACGCACGCGCGCCGACGCCGCACCCTGGCCTCCGCTCACGGCGATAAACGCTTTGGTCAACGCAACACCGATCTTGGCCGGCTCAAAACCGACAACAGCACCGTTGCGCCGAATGACCTTGTAATCTTCGTATTGAGGCTGCCGGTCGTCTGTCCCCGGTGTTTCCGTCTGGAAACTGGTTGCGACGCTGGACGACGAAACGCTGGCGGTCACTTGCATTCTTTCTCCTTCATCTAATGTGTCGCCGATCGGCAACACTTTTTTATTGGCTTTTCTGTTTAACAAGCCATCCCGGCGTGGTGGCAGGACAAGGCCGGGCTGACAAACACAATATATTGTGTTGCTGGCTTCGATTGGCACTAATTCTAGTGGTCGTCATTTTTCTGTCAAGGACTTTTTCTTTTGTATTAAACGCTGCGCACACGATTGCGAAGGTAACGCACGAACACACCAGCAGCGCCTGTACATTCGGCAATGAGGAAATGCGATGCGGGTGTTGCGCGTATGCTCGCTGCACAAGCAGGGAATACCGGCAAGCGCCTACTTGCAGTAGTTGGCGGCTGCCTGGACCGTGTTGAAATGTATATCGACGCTATCTTCAATACGGCGCGCGTATCCGCCCGCCATCACGACGGCGATGGGTACGCCCAGATCGGCGCACATGGTGAACACCATCTCGTCTCGCAACCGCAGGCCGCCTTTACTTACCGAGAGCCGCCCGAGGCGGTCATCTTCAAAAGGGTCAGCACCTGCGAGATAGATCGCGAGATCCGGCTGGGATGCGGAGAAGGCATGAAGAAGCCCGTGCCGAAGCGAAGAAAGATAAGCGTCGTCACCCGTAGCGTCCGGTAACGCGATATCAAGATCGCTCTCGACCTTTTGAAACGGGAAGTTCCTGCCCGCGTGTATCGAGAACGTAAAAACCGACCTGTCGTCGGTCAGAATCACTGCGGTTCCGTCGCCTTGGTGAACATCGCAGTCAACAATCACCACCCGGCTCACCCGCCCCTCGGATTGCATTGCAAGCGCAGCAACGGCAGCGTCGTTAAATACACAATATCCGGCGCCGTGATCCCTGAAAGCATGGTGGGTACCGCCCGCGAGGCTGAGCGCCACCCCGTTTTCAACCGCTGCGCGGCAGACTTCTATCGTGGCGCCAGTTGAACGACGAGAGCGCTCAACCATCTGCAAGGTCCACGGAAAGCCGATTGCGCGAATCTCCGAGGGCTCAAGACTACCGGTCAGCACGCGTTGCAGATAAGCCGAATCGTGCGCACGAAGCAAGTCATCATCACTCGCAGCCGGCGGTACGCGCAAAGCCTCACCGCGAGACAGATTTGCCGCCTCGACCCGTTCGCGCAACAAAGCGTACTTCACCATCGGGAAGCGGTGACCGTCCGGGAGCGGCAATACAAAATGATCGGTATAGAAAATCTGCACGGCAAACACTCCGTTCGCAACCGGTTGGCAATAAACCGGCTAGTCTGCCGGAATCAGTCGTCCCGGCGTGCAGTTCTTTCCGGCGTTCCGAGCCGGGCCCATTCGAAATGCGGCCCGGGATCGGTTTTTCGTCCGCGGGGAAAGGCAATGTCGCAGTGGCCCACCCAATCCGTGATCGGGTAAGCCTCGCGCAAGGAATGAATCAGTTGCCTCAGCACGCGGTACTGCTGGTCCTCGAACGGCTTGTCGTCGCTGCCTTCCAGTTCGATTCCGATCGAAAAATCATTGCAACGCTCACGCGACCGCCATTGCGAGGCACCGGCGTGCCAGGCGCGCTGAAGACACGGGACGAACTGGACAAGCTCGCCATCGCGCCGAATCAGAAAATGCGAAGAAACCTGCAAGCCCGCAATTGCCTCGAAATAGGGATCAGCGCACGGGTCAAGACAGTTCGTGAAGAGGTCCTTGATCGCATTGCCGCCAAAGCGACCGGGTGGCAGACTGATGCTATGAACCACAACCAGTTCAATGCCACTGCCCGGAGGACGAGCATCGCAGTTCGGGGATGGGATCTGGTGCGCAGCAGGCAGCACACCAGCGGCATCAACTACCCAGTCTTTCCGGCCCATATCACCAGTCGCATGCGGTGGTGCTCTGCTTTCAATTGATCCCCAGACGCTCCATGCGATAGCGCATCGACCGGAAGGTGATACCGAGCAACTTGGCCGCCGCTGTGCGGTTGAATCGCGTCTTTTCCAAAGCCTCCAGAATCGCGTCTTTCTCAACGTGATCCAGATAATCCTGAAGCGGATACTTGCCGTTGGCACCCACGGATGGCGGCATATCGTCCGATACCGCCGGCGGCGTGAGTTGTAAATCGTCCAGGTTGATGGAATTGTCACTCGACAACGCCAGCGCTCGCTCGAGCACATTCTCCAGCTCGCGGACATTCCCGGGAAAATCGTATCGGGAAAGCGCTTCCAGCGCCTCCGGGCTGACGATCGGTTTTTTCGCACTGACCGCTACGGCAAGTTTCTCAAGGATGGCATCGACAAACAGCGGTATATCTTCCCGGCGTTCGCGCACTGCTGGCATCCTGAGCTCAATGACATTGAGCCGGTAATACAGATCGTGCCGGAATTTACCGGCATCGACCTGCTCGCCCAGCTTCTTGTGCGTGGCGCTGATAATGCGTACGTCAACTGCTTCCTCCTGGGTGGAGCCGACCTTACGCACTTTCTTTTCCTGTATCGCCCTGAGCAGCTTTACCTGCATCGGCAGTGGCAGATCGGCAACCTCATCAAGGAACAATGTGCCGCCATTGGAAGCCTGAAAGAAGCCAACCCGGTCCGAATCCGCCCCTGTAAACGCGCCTTTCTTGTAACCGAAAAACTCCGACTCCATCAGATTTTCCGGGATGGCACCGCAATTGACCGGGATGAAAGCCTTTTCGCCTCTGGCACTCTTGCGATGAATAAGCCTGGCAGCAAGCTCCTTGCCGCTGCCCGACTCACCACTGATCTGCACGGGCGCCTCGGAGCGGGCGAGCTTTTCAATCAGATCGCGAACCGCCTGCATGGTTGACGAATCGCCAAGCAGTGTATGTCCGCCACTGGACTTCGGGCTTGCGCCCGGTTGCGGCAACGACAATGCCGATTTGACCAGCGTGCGCAGCTGCTCAAGCGAAACCGGCTTCGCAAGGTAGTCGAATGCCCCTGCTTTTAGCGCGGCCACCGCATTCTCGGTATTGCCATGCGCGGTTATCACTGCGCATGGCAGATCCTGATCGTTTTCGGAGATGTACTTCAGTAACTCCAACCCGTCTCCGTCCGGCAAGCGCATGTCGGTCAGGCACAGGTCAAAGGATTTTTCCTTGACTTGCTTGATACCCTCCTTGACCGAGGAGGCGCGCTCGACATCCAACCCCATCTTAAGCAGCGTCAGCTCAAGCAACTCGAGGATATCTTCCTCGTCATCGACAATTAACACCGTGCGCGAGATAACCCCGCCGCTTTGTTCCCTGCGTCTCACTGCTGAGTCCCCTTGAAAATAACACTGAATTGCGCGCCTTCACCGGAATCATCAACAAATTCCAGTGTTGCGCCATTGGCTTCACATATTTCGCGTGCAATATACAGGCCCAGGCCGGTGCCACTCGAAGCGGTCGTGAAAAATGGCTCGAATAAATTACTGCGCAGCGCTTCAGCCACCCCAGGACCATCGTCTTTAACGCTCAACTCTATGCTGCCCGTTCGACCTGTCCGGCGCACCGAAAGGACGATGCTTCCCGCTTCCTTGCGGCAGTAACGCAATGCGTTTCTGCATAGATTCCACATGATCTGGTTCAGATGGCTGCGATCAAAAGTGACGTCAGGCTCAATTTGCGCGTCAATGCGAATCACACCGTCGGCCACTTTTTCAATCTCTGCAAACTGACCGACGAATGTGCGCAGATAATCGACCACACTGAAAGTTTCTCTCAGGGCGCGGTCTCGCCGGTTGAGCCTGAGAACATCCTGGACCATCCGGTCCAGACGCTGGGTATTGTCGTGAATAATCTGCAGCAACCGCATTTCTCCAGAAGCCTGGTTGGTCTCCTCAATGAGAAGCTCTGCCGCGTGATTGATAGCCGACAAGGGATTTCGAATCTCATGCGCAATGTTGGCTGTGAGTCGTCCAAGTGAGGCCAGCTTCATCTGTTGCGCCTGGCGCTGAACACGGGACAGATCCTCCAGAAAGACGACAACCCCGGCGCTGCGGCCCTGCCCTACGGTGCGGAAGCGAGGGGCAATCGACCGCCCTCCATCCGGCGTTTGCATCGGCTCCGCCTGCACCAACCGGTTGCGATTCCATTCTTCCAGGTAGGCCGCCAGCTTTGGCGAGTAGTCTACAAGCTTCGTGTCCTGATCCAGCGCCACTGGGCCGAGCACCTGCTCGGCGCGCGTATTGATCTGGCGCACTACACCCTCTTCGTCGGCAACGAGGACGCCGTCCTGCATATCCTGAATGATCAGTTTATTGATCTCCGCCATGCTCGCGAGATCTACCTCTCGCTGCGCAACGATCGCCTCAATCGCGACCGCCCGGCTCGCAAGAGAGTGGCCGAGCCATGCAGTGGCAAAGTAGCCGGCGCTCATCAGGCCAACCTGCAGAAACAGTGCGGAGTTCCCGTCCAGGAACAGCACTTCGTACAACTGTTCGCCAAGGATGCCGATGGAGGCAAGCGCCGCGTAGAACAACGTCAACCGTCCCATCGCCATCAGCCCGGCCGCAGCCAGAGACGGGAGCAACAGCAGCCCAAGCCCGCTGGTGACGCCACCACTGGCGTGGAGCATCAAGGTAACCGCAAGGACGTCGAGACCGACATAGACCGTAAGTTGGAGATCAAACCTCGGTTGCCGCAGCAGGATGGGAGCGAAAGCGACAACAGTCAGTGCAATGTAGATCAGATTGGAGTAAAGAAAAACGCTCCAGTTGTACGATCCAAATGGAATGCTGTCGGACAGCCAGATGATCGAGCCGAGCAACACAAAGGCCACGATCAGGCGGTAGAAATTGAAGTACATCAGCGAATGCCAATGTCCCTCTCCTGGTTCGCCTCCCGGCTGCAATACAGATTCAGGCAACACTGCGGTCAATTGACGCTCCCGATAGGGTGCGTTATCGCCGCGTATCGAACCAGGTCACTTCTTCGCAATGCGCTGATGCTCCTCACTACAGAAAATTTCACCTTCGGATGTCAGG
This sequence comes from Burkholderiales bacterium, assembly GCA_035528435.1. Taxonomy (GTDB): domain Bacteria; phylum Pseudomonadota; class Gammaproteobacteria; order Burkholderiales; family Eutrophovitaceae; genus SG8-40. Next base: position 36,462 of record DATKYN010000057.1, on the reverse strand, counting down.
CTTTCGCTGCGCGGCAAATGGATCCCGCAAACCTTGCAACGGACCATGTCTTCCGTGCCGGGCGGAGACTGATTCTGACCGGCACCCCGACGCTGTGCGCCGTTCCTGATCACCACGTAGGCAACGATAAAAACAGCGATTAGAAGCAGGAACTTGGCCAAGCACCTCTCCATTCACGAGAAATTTGAAATCACCGACGATCATCGGCAATCGTCAAGGACTGCTGAGGTCGAGCGGCGCATATTGTACATCCGCGGGCAGCGCAGCCGCCCGAAAGCCCTGCTATGTGGGTGTTGCGGGCCAATCGGGCCGATTCCGCGATGCCGGGGCAGGTGGGCATGAGCAGAGGCGAGGCTGGATAGAACTTGTGTCGCAAAATTCCGAGGCTGATGATTTCTGCAGCCTACGGTGTGGTCGGGGTGAGAGGATTCGAACCTCCGACACCTGCGTCCCGAACGCAGTACTCTACCAGGCTGAGCTACACCCCGACGGTGTGATCTGTTCAGTGATTGCGGCTAACCGCAAAGGCGGCTAATTCTAGCAAACAATCCCGGTGTTTTGAATTTGGCAACGATTCGAGCTCCGCGGTCGCGCGCTGCGACTCGGCGACCGCCCTTGATCGGGCATAGTCCAACGCACCACATTCGCGTATTGCCGCCGCCACGGTCTCGAAGTCGGTTTCGGCGGGTGACGCGACAGCCTTGCGAATGCGTTCCTGTTGCTCTGGGGTGGCGTGGCGCATCGTAAATATCAGTGGCAGCGTTACCTTGCCTTCGGCAAGATCGTCGCCAATGTTCTTGCCCGTATGCTTCAGTTCACCAGAGTAATCAAGAATATCGTCAACGAGCTGGAAGGCGGTGCCAATATGCGACCCATAGCGGGCGAGCGCCTCTTCTACTTCACCCGGCACACCCGAAATGATGCCACCGAGGCGGCCGGCGGCCTCAAAAAGCTTGGCCGTCTTGGACCGCACGACGCGAAGATATTCATCCTCCGTGATTTCAATGTTGTGGATACTCAGCAGCTGCAGCACCTCGCCCTCTGCAATGGTATTGGTGGTATCAGCAAGCACTTCCATTACCCGCATCTCTCGCACACTCACCATCATCTGGAACGCGCGCGAGTAGAGGAAGTCGCCCACAAGCACCGAAGCCGGATTACCAAATGCAGCATTCGCGGTAGCGCGCCCCCGCCGCATACTTGAACCATCCACAACGTCGTCGTGAAGCAGGGTCGCCGTGTGTATAAACTCCACCACAGCGGCCAACTCATGATGCGCCCGGCCCTGATAACCGCAAGCGCCGGCCACCAGTATTAACAGGGCTGGCCTGAGCCGCTTCCCACCGCTTGAAATGATGTATTCCGCGACCTGTCGGATCAAGGCAACATCCGAGTGCAGCCGTTCGCGGATTACCGTGTTCACGGCTTGCATATCCTCGGCAATCAGTTCGGCAAAGCGTTCCGCGGGCACAGTCGTTTGCAAATTCATGGGGTGGGAGGAAAAGGCGACAGACAGTTTCAAGGAAGAGCAGTGCCGATTGCAAGGGATTGCAGGCACAATAGCGTTTGGCTTGCCCAAGACCTTCTTTTTTTGTAGTATGCCCGGTTTTCCCGAGGCCCTGTCAGGAGCTCGTACATGTATGCGGTCATCAAGACCGGCGGCAAGCAATATCGCGTGTCGTCCGGCGAAAAACTCAAGGTAGAACAACTAGCTGCAGAAGTTGGCAGCCAGATTACCATCGATAAGGTGTTGATGGTGGCGGATGGCGACAAGGTCTCGATCGGCACGCCGCTCGTCAAGGGCGCGTCTGTGAAGGCGACCGTGGTGAATCATGGCCGCGGTGACAAGATTCGCATCTTCAAGATGCGCCGACGCAAGCACTTCAAGAAGCAACAGGGTCATCGGCAGAATTTTACCGAGATCCAGGTCGAAGAGATTTCAGCCTGACCGGCACCAGGATTCCTGAGGAAGGAGCAGCAAAATGGCACACAAGAAAGCAGGCGGAAGTTCACGTAACGGTCGCGATTCCAATGCAAAACGTCTCGGTGTAAAGCGCTATGGCGGCCAGGTGATTCCGGCCGGAAGCATCATCATCCGGCAGCGCGGCACCCAGGTTCATCCCGGAGAGAACGTCGGAATGGGGCGGGATCACACGTTGTTTGCCAAAATCGATGGCCGCGTTGAATTCGGCCACCGAGGCCCATTGAACAAGAAAACGGTAAGCGTCGTTCCGGCCTGAGGCATTTCCACTTACCTGGGAAGAAGCCCTATCGGTTACGGTAGGGCTTTTTTGTTGCCATCATGCCATTGAGCGCTCAGCCGCCGAAAATCCAACCATGAAGTTCATAGACGAAGCCATCATCGAAGCGCACTCAGGCAAAGGGGGCGATGGGGTAGTTGCGTTCAGGCGCGAGAAATTCGTGCCGCGCGGCGGCCCCAGTGGCGGTGACGGTGGCCGCGGTGGAAGTCTGCTCATGCGGGCGGATCGAAACATCAATACCCTGATCGACTTTCGCTATAAACACATTCATCGTGCGAAAAACGGTGAAAACGGCCAGGGCAAGGACCGCTATGGCAAAGCTGCTGAAGATGTGGTGCTGCGCGTGCCGGTCGGCACCGTTGTCTGCGACGCGGAGACCGGAGAACAACTGGCCGACCTGGCGACTGACGCGCAGACCGAGCTGATCTGCAAGGGCGGCAATGGCGGCCTCGGCAACATTCACTTCAAATCCAGTGTCAATCGGACACCGCGGCAGTGCACGCCGGGAGAAGCGGGGCAAAGCCGGCGGCTGCGTCTTGAATTGAGGGTGCTGGCAGATGTTGGCTTGCTGGGCTTACCCAATGCAGGCAAATCGACATTCATTCGAGCCGTCTCCGCCGCGCGTCCGAAGGTTGCCGACTACCCTTTTACAACCCTCCAACCGCATTTGGGGGTCGTAAGGGTTGGCATGAACCGGAGTTTCGTCGTTGCCGATATTCCCGGGCTGATTGAAGGCGCGGCCGAGGGCTCAGGCCTTGGCCATCAATTCCTGAGGCACCTGCAACGGACCAAACTATTGTTACATCTGGTCGATATTTCGCCTACTTACGACGACAGTGACTCCAAACTGGCTGACGCGAAATCCATCGTCGAAGAACTTCGCAAGTATGACGAGGCATTGTTCAGGAAACGGCGCTGGCTGGTGCTCAACAAGACGGATCTCATCCCGGAAGAGACTCGTAGCAAGGTCATCGCAGAATTTCTGGATCATTACCGTCAGAATATTGGCGAACCGGAAAAAAGCTTCGCCATTTCCGCGCTGACCGGTCACGGTTGTGCCGAGCTCACGTACGCCATCATGGATAGTCTGTCTGAAACCCCGGAAGCTGCGCCTGAAAACGAGACACCGGTGCCGGACCTGCCGGCAAGCCCGACAGCAGCCGGGAAATGAGCACAGTCTTTACATCCGCTCGCAGGATAGTCGTCAAAATAGGAAGCAGCCTGATCACCAACGGCGGTCAGGGGCTGGACCATGATGCGCTTGCCCGCTGGGCAGAACAAATAGCGGACTTGCGTCAGCGTGGCTACGAGGTTGTTCTGGTTTCAAGCGGTGCAATCGCTGAGGGGATGCAGCGCCTTGGCTGGACCAAGCGCCCGCGCGCCGTCTACGAGCTGCAGGCGGCGGCTGCTATCGGGCAGATGGGTCTGGTGCAGGCCTACGAATCGTGTTTTCGAACCTTTGACGTGCACACCGCGCAAATCCTGTTGACGCACGATGATTTGTCTGACAGAACCCGTTACCTGAATGCACGGTCAACCGTGCGCACCCTGATCCAGCTCGGTGCAATCCCGATCATCAACGAAAACGACACGGTCGCTACAGACGAAATACGGTTCGGCGACAACGATACGCTTGCTGCACTGGTCACCAATCTGATCGAAGCGCACGTTCTGGTCATTCTGACCGACCAACCCGGCCTGTATACGAAGGACCCGCGCCGCCATGACGACGCCAAGCTGATAGCAAACGCCGATGCCGGCGACCCTGCACTGGAGCGAATGGCTGGAGGCGTAGGAACACACCTCGGCAGTGGCGGCATGATTACCAAAGTACTCGCTGCGAAACGTGCAGCCCGAAGCGGAGCGCACACCATTATCGTTTCAGGTCAGGAACCCGACATCCTGGGCCGGCTTGCCACAGGTGAAACAGTTGGTACCGAGCTACGGGCTAAGACCATGACATTAGCGGCACGCAAGCAATGGCTCGCCGACCATTTACAGGTCCGCGGCCGGGTATCGCTTGATGATGGTGCCATCAAGGCGCTGATCGATGGCAACAAGAGCCTGTTGCCAATCGGTGTTGTGCAAGTGTCCGGCAATTTCGAGCGGGGAGAGGTCGTCAGTTGCCTGGACGGGGCGGGAACCGAAGTTGCAAGAGGGCTGGTTAATTACAACGCGGCCGAGACTGCAAAAATACTCCGGACGCCGTCTTCGGGAATAGAGGCCAAACTGGGCTACGTCGATGAACCCGAACTCATCCATCGGGATAATCTGGTTCTCTTGTGAGGTATTCGCAGGTGCACCGGATTACGGTGCAGACTCATATTCGCGCAGCGAATGTGACGTCGAAGCCATAATCACCACACCTTATGAGGTATTCGCAGGTGCACCGGATTACGGTGCAGACTCATATTCGCGCAGCGAATGTGACGTCGAAGCCATAATCACCACACCTTGTGAGGTATTCGCAGGTGCACCAGATTACGGTGCAGACTCATATTCGCGTAGCGAATGTGACGTCGAAGCCATAAACACCACACCTTGTGAGGTATTCCCAGGTGCACCGGATTACGGCGCAGACTTTATATTTGCGCCTGACAACGGCCGGAACTCCACTGCGTCGGCCGTGCTCAGCGACTCGCTGGATGCGGCATTCCGTGTTCGAGCGCGTCGAGTACCCTGGCACTGCTCGACTGCGGTATGGAATACGGACAGAAATAGAATCTGTGCATGTCATAACGCGCATTATTGGTACGCAACTCCCGGATTGCACTCCAGTTGACGTTGCGAACCGGTGACCAGGCTCGGTCCGTAGTACCGTAGGCGTAGGTGGCATATTCACTGGTCTCGCATCGCATTCCCTCGTAGCTTACGGAATCAACGCCGGTCGACGATCGTGCAACCAGTCCATAGCGAACCACGCCGTCCCCATTCACGCTAATGGATTCTGCATCGATCAGGAATTTGAAGCTCTTGGGACCGGAAATCTCCGCTTCGATCAGGTTTTCATCGCGTGGGTATGCGGGAAGCACGACTTCCGATTCCCGCCACGGCCCTTCTGGCGCCACCTCGCGAGTAAACGACTCACGCTTTTCAACGTCACGGTCAACGGGGGGACCGGTCGGCTCGCAAGCCGATGCCAGAACACCCAGTAGCAAACAAGCCGCTATTGCCGCGCAGCGTTCAGGAATCTTCAACCGCATATACATGCTCCCGCGTCAGGGGGTAAGGCATGGATCCGTCCGCCAGTGGTTTCGCTCCCAGAATCTGGAATATCGTTATCCAGCCCCGCTCAAAGGCATGCGCAGAGCCTGCCATGTAGATTCTCCACACCCGGTAACGCCGCTCTCCAACCAGTTCGCGGGCTCGTTCGGCGTTGGCCTCCAGTCTGCGAACCCAATGCCAAAGCGTCTTCGCATAATGTGGGCGCAATGATTCAGCATCCCAGGTTTCCAGTCCCTGGTTCGCCATTTCACGGATGACGCGGGAAACGTGGACCAACTGTCCACCGGGAAATACGTACTCATTAACGAACTTCCCGATATCACTGCCGAGCGCGCCGTCTTCGAGGGAATTGGTGGTGATTCCGTGATTCAGCACGACACCGCCTGGCTTGAGCAGCGAGTGAATCTTCTCGAAGTAGACAGGCAGGTTCTTCTTGCCGACGTGCTCGAACATACCGATGCTGGCAATCTTGTCAAAGGAACTCTCTGGCGCTACGTCACGATAGTCCATCAGTTGCGCCTCGCAGCTGTCTTCGAGGCCCAATTCCCTGATCCGCCGGGTTGCATACGCGTGCTGCTCGTCCGACAGCGTGATTCCGATTGCCTTCACGCCGTAGTGGCGCGCTGCCCAGATGATCAGGGCCCCCCATCCACAGCCGATATCGAGAAATCGCTCACCTGGTTTTAGCTGCAGCTTTCTGCAAATATGCTCGAGCTTCTGCTCCTGAGCGAGGTCGAGGCTGTCTTCAGCATGTTTGAAATAGCCGCAGGAATAGACCCGGTTTCGATCAAGCCACAATTCGTAAAAACTGTTGCCAACGTCATAGTGATGTTGGATCGCTTTTCGATCTGCTGGTCGCGTGTGCTGCCACCAGCCGAAAAAGCCTGAGCGGCGCTGGTAAGTACTGGCATGTTCTGAAACCAGTCTTTCGCCGATTTCCATGGTCTCGCGAACGTCGCCTTCAATATCCATCTGGCCTTCAACATAGGCTTTGGCGATTTTGCCCAGGCTGGGGCGCACCAGAGAGGAAATGGCAGTTGGCGACTTCAGCGTCAGGTGAACTTTCGGCTTGGCCTGGGGGTAGATGGTACTGCCATCCCACAATGACACCGAGACCGGCAAACCAAGCCGCGACAATCTGTGCTCAATCTCGCTGATCATGTTCATTGCACGAACCCACGCCTATCTGGTTATGAGACCGACTGACCACCATCAGGTGGCCGCCCCCTCATTTTACGTAGGTCCGGCGCCGTTGGACATGCCTCCGGCGTCTAAAGCACCAGATCGTTCATCAGGGATTGCCTGACCGCCTCAGCCACCTTTTCCACAGATACGCCGTAATTTGGATGATCGATCCCCATCGCCAACGGTTGCCCTTGCTTCAACGCGTCTTTCATCGCGGCAGTAAGCTCGAAACGCAGAAAATGCACCGAAGACGTCTTTTCTTCGGTTTCACGTTCCAGATCCTCATCTGCGATCGCAAATACCCTGGTACAGCCCGCCACCTGAACCCAGACTTTGTCTTCAACACCGATCAACCGTGAAAGCGCCTGTTTACGCTCCGATTCATCCGGATACTCGATTAGCATCGTGACCTTCCAGTTGCTTCCGTCAGGGACCAGCGGGTTATAGGCCTCCAGTTCTTCTACGATCCCCTCCGCTTCGAAAATGCGTTCTGCACGCAGCATTTCCTGAATCTGATAGCGAATCGTCAGTTCATCCTCGAACAACAAGGTCACATGTTCGCCGAGGTGAATCTTGCGGCTGTGCTTGTGCGCCATGACCCGTGCCCGGAAGTCGTTGCGCTTGACCGCGTATTCCTCCAGCGGCATCAGGCTCTTGCGGGTAATCGTCGGCATCAATTACATCTCCCAATCAGTACGTTAAAGACCGTAGGCAATACGTATCAGAGTCAAAGGATGCTGCTTCTCGGCGGCGGGGAAGTCCGCCGCACGCATCCCCTGGGCGATATGGCGGCCGGCAATCGCGCAGTCCGAGCTGATATAGTCCGGCGCCGGTTCGGCCATCTGCCTGAACACCGGCCGCCCGATCTTCATCGAGTCGGAAAAATATTCACTCTTCACACCCCAGGTGCCATCGTGACCGGAACAACGCTCAACGGTCGTCACCTCCGTATCGGGCACTTTCTCCAGCAACTCACGGGTTTTTTGTCCAATGTTCTGTACCCTGAGATGGCAGGCAATGTGATAAGAGACCTTACCGAGCGAGCGCTTGAAATCCGTCTTGAGAAGCCCATCGCGGTTGCGCAATACAAAATACTCGAACGGATCGAACATCGCCTCGGCAACGTCTTTGACGTCGGCATCATCAGGAAACATCAGGGGCAATTCCTGCTTGAACATCAAGGTGCACGACGGCACCGGCGTCACGATGGCGTACCCTTCGCGCGCCAGCGACGCGAGCAATGGAATGTTCTTTTCTTTCAGGCCGGCAACGGCTTCGAGATCGCCGAGTTCCAGCTTGGGCATTCCGCAACAGGCTTCCTTTTCAACAATCCTGGCGGGAATTTCGTTGTGCTCGAGAATCCGCCCGAGGTCCTGGCCGATCCCGGGTTCGTTGTAATTCACGTAGCAGGTAGAAAAGATGGCGACTTTTCCGGGGGTATTCTTGCCATCCTTGACGGGAAAGTCATTGCGAACGCGCGCGTGCTTGCGAAACGTTGCACTGTCATATTCTGGTAGCTCGCGTTCCTCGTGAATGGCCAGTGTCGACGCCATCAGTTTTCGTGCTGCACCATTCTTGTTAACCGCGTTGACCACCTGCACAACGACCGGAATCGAGGCCAGCTTGCCAAGCGCATCGGTACTCGACAACAACTTGTCGCGAAAGCGCGTTTCGCCTTTCTTGTACTTCTGTGCCTTGGCCCGAAGCATCAGATGCGGAAAATCGACGTTCCACTCATGCGGTGGGACGTACGGACACTTGCTCATGTAGCACATGTCACACAAATAGCACTTGTCGACGACCTTCCAATAGTCCTTCTTGTCGACGCCGTCGACTTCGAACGTTTCGCTCTCGTCAACAAGATCGAAAAGCGTCGGGAATGCCGTGCACAGACTCACGCATCGCCGGCAACCATGGCAGATATCAAACACACGCTCCAGTTCGTCGAACAACTTGGCTTCGTCATAGAAATCCTTCGACTTCCAGTCGATGGGATGCCGTGTTGGTGCTTCAAGATTTCCTTCGCGCATAGGGGCAGGTCACCATTGTCGAAACAAAAACGAGAAACCGCGCGACGCCCGTGTCAGTCAACAGGCGCCCCGCGATTTAGTCAGGCAGCAGCTGCGAGAGGGCTTCGCAGCCGCAACTCAGTCTTCCAGTGCGTCCAAGGCCTTCTGGAAACGGTTGGCATGCGACCGCTCGGCCTTGGCCAGCGTTTCGAACCAGTCAGCAATCTCGTCGAATTTTTCATCGCGGGCAGTCTTCGCCATACCCGGATACATATCAGTGTACTCGTGAGTCTCGCCGGCAATCGATGCTTTAAGGTTGTCGCGCGTACGGCCAATCGGCAGTCCCGTTGCCGGATCACCGACCTGCTCGAGATACTCAAGGTGGCCATGGGCGTGGCCGGTTTCGCCTTCCGCCGTTGAGCGGAATACAGCGGCAACGTCGTTCTGTCCTTCGACGTCGGCCTTGTTGGCGAAGTAAAGGTAACGGCGGTTTGCCTGCGATTCGCCAGCAAATGCGTCTTTAAGGCTTTGTTCGGTCTTCGAACCTTTCAATGCGGCCATGTTATGAACACTCCTCACTAAATTAGGATAAATAGACGTCCAAAACGTTACCCTCGATGCAATCGCTGGCAACGACAGGAATTAGACTAACTCTAATCTGTGGCCGAAGTTTAGGTCGGTTCCAGTCGTCCTGTCAAACGCAGCCGGTTTGTGTGTGCTCACTTCTATAGATGGGAGGGTATGAAGAAGCACTCAGTCCCCCTACTCCTGCAGCGCGGACAGAGCCTCCGAAATTAGCCAGATACCCACCCAGCCTAACCAATAACACTGGTCGCCAATGCCGTGGGTACAGTTGTTGCACCGGAACCGGGAGCACGGTGCACCCGATTACGGCCCCGTGTCACTAACTGACCCGATAAACAGCCCGAACTGATCCAGTTCCTAGCCAAAATTCATTTCAGATGTTGAAACCGCAGGCCATCGTAGCCACGCCCGATCAGGATGAGTTGAAAGGATTCGGGCGAACCGTCGCCGAGATCCAGTGGTTACTCGTGGTGCTTGTTCTCGTCTATCTGGTTGCCGTGGACCAGAAGAGCGAAGGTGGCGTCGCCATCTACACCGCTCTGGGACTGCTGGGTGCGTTTATCCTCACCCTGCATTACATACAGTTCTACAGGAAAGAAACGCTGACCAAGCTGGCCATCGAGACAACGGTCATGATCGCGTTTATCACATGGGTCGCCTGGTACTCCGGGAAAATAGAAAGTCCTCTCCTTAATCTTTACCTGCTGCCCGTTATTGCCAGCTCCTTGATTCTCGGCAAACTGGTCACATCCGTTCAAACAGTCGCGGTGATCCTCTGTTACGTGGCAATGGCCTACGAATCCAAGATCAATCAACCCGATTCATTATCCTACTGGGTAATGCTCTTTGCCCTCATCGCGCCGATCGTGCTGGTAGCCTATATCACGACGATGTTATCGGCGGATATCCGCTATGCGATGGCAAAGATCAAACGAATATCCGACACCGACGAACTGACAGGCGCATACAACATGCGCTCGTTCTCGGGAATAATGCGCCGGGCATTCCAGCAGTCAGTCCGGCACAAGCACCCGCTATCAATCGTCATGATCGACTCCGACAACCTGAAAGTCGTGAACGACACGCACGGTCACAATGCAGGTAATGAATTGCTCCAGCACCTGATTCGCAAGATCGGGGAAGAGTTGCGGCGCACCGATGTCGTCGCGCGCTACGGGGGCGACGAGTTCATCATTTTGCTGCCCGAAACAGAGCGCGACGGCGCTCTGGAAACCGCCGAACGCATCCGCAAATCATTCGAAGCGTCGCGTTTCGAATACCGCGGAAACAACCTCGGCGTTACGATCAGCCTTGGCCTGGCCAGCTATCCGGAAGACGGCAGCAACGTGGACGTTATTGTCGACAAGGCGGACAAGGCGCTATACCGCGCCAAACGCCTGGGCCGCAACCAGACGGCGCTCTACGAGATCGAGGACGATCCACACGCATTCCCCGAGAGCCGGCCAGACCTGAAGTACGAAGTGTCTTCATAGAACGCGGCTGATTCGTTGGCCGGCCACCAGCCGGGAACCCCCAGCACCGGCAATGGCGAGAGCGACTTTCCATGGCGCAGATTGACCGGATCAGCGACGTAGGCCGATAGCAATCGATCGGCTTCTGCATTCAGTTTCGCCGCTTCGAGACCAACGACAGAGGGCGGCACCGACAGCAAGACCGATTTCGCCGTCATGCCCACGAATGGCTTCAGCGCTTTTTCGTACAACGCGTGTCCAAACACAATGAACCGCATTTCTCTGCACACTGCCTCGCGTTGCTCCACAAACAACTCCTGCCAGCGAAACCGGCGCAGCAAGTCGAGCAAGCCGGCGTTCGAGGAGAGCACCACAATGCCGTCTTCATCAAACGTGGTCAGTGCATCGCCCTGTCGCGAGCGTTGCGAGCCGCCCTGCGCCGTCAGTGACGCGAAATGGCGGGCGTTTATCGCCGCCTTGCTGGCTGGAAACGCTGTCCACACAAGGGCATTGAACAGATCGTGCCAATTCGCCTCACGAACCAGAACCTCACCCTTCAGGTATGTCCTCGGCTCGAACGCGTCTTCGAACCGCGTCGGCTTGCCTTGCTGGGCAACGAAGCGAACGGGCGTACCCGATGCGTTGACCGGCCACCTCGCGCACTGCCGGCCAAGGGCATTGAGATCTTTGACATCGGGCCACGCGTCTTTCGACAGAAACCGGGCAACCGGTCGCAAGGGCGCAAACAGATCTGACACAGCCGGCCATTCAGGATTCCATTGTCCAGAAGACGGAGTCACGTCGGCATCATCGGTTAAGATTGGCGGCAGCAAAATCACGTGCGAAACATCGCATTCGGAAATTCTATCGTGACCGAAAAAATCGACTGCGCCGTCATCGGCGCCGGTGTCGTCGGCCTGGCCGTTGCCCGTGAGCTGGCGCTGGCCGGACGCGAAGTCATCATACTGGAAGCCGAGGACGCGATCGGCACGCACACCAGTTCGCGCAACTCCGAGGTGATACACGCCGGCATCTACTACCCGGCAAATTCACTCAAAGCGCGCTTCTGCGTCGAAGGCAAGCAGATGCTCTATGCCTACTGCCGCGAGCGGGAGATTCCCCACCAGCAAATCGGCAAGGTAATCGTTGCAACCGATGAATCGGAGCGTGATGCGGTTGCCGGCTATATCGACAAGGCTGCCGCCAATGGTGTTGATGATCTGCGCATGCTATCGACACAGGAACTGTCGGAAATGGAACCGGCGCTGAATTGCATTGCGGGCGTCTTTTCGCCATCGACCGGCATTATCGACAGCCATGCCTTGATGCTCAGCCTCCAGGGCGACGCCGAAAACGCCGGCGCAATGACGGTGTTCAAGAGCCCGATCGAATCAGGCCGGGTGACCAGTGATGGTATTGAACTTGAAGTCGGCGGTGCCGAGCCGATGTCCATCACCTGCAACACCGTTGTCAATTGTGCCGGCTTGCGCGCGCCCGATGTCGCACGCCTGCTCAAGGGGCTGAGCCACGATTCGATTCCTCCGGCCTATTTCGCCAAGGCGCACTACTACACTCTGTCGGGCAAATCGCCGTTCAACCATCTCGTCTACCCGGTGGCACATACCGCGTTCCTGGGTGTGCACGTCACCATCGACATGGGCGGGCAGGCGCGTTTCGGTCCGGATCTGGACTGGATCGACAGTATTGATTACACCTTTGACCCGGCGCGTGAATCGCTCTTCTACGAAGCGATTCGCCGCTACTGGCCGGACTTGCAGGACGGGCAGTTACAACCGGGCTATACCGGCATCCGCCCGAAAATCTCCGGGCCCAAGGAAGCTGCTGCCGATTTTCGCATCGTCGGCCCGGCCGATCACGGCGTCCCGGGCCTGGTCAACCTGTTCGGCATCGAGTCGCCGGGGCTGACTTCGTGCCTTGCGATCGCCAGACACGTTGGGAGTTTGTTGTAAGGCCTAGGACTGCGACACAGTTATTCAGATATATGGGCCTGACCCCCAACCCACGTAATCAGTCCCTATTGAGCGCTTCGAAGCGCAAGTGTGGTGCCTAAAGGCACACCCTAACGATCAACGTCGAACGCCACGCGTCCGCGGACACTTCTTGATTCTCTGGTTCACCAATGCAAATACAAAAGTGAACCTCCCCCAGTTTAACGGACACTTTTAATCAGGCGGCTGCGCCCAAATGCGCGTTGCCTGCCAGCCACAACTAACCCCTTTCTGAAGCGCCGAGTAACGCAGAGGCGACAGGAGAATTCGGCGAGGACTGTCTGAGTCCGCGCGCTTCACGCGCGGGCGAGTTCCGCAGCCACCTGTCGCATCGAGTAACGCAGGGCATCCCGCAGGGACGGTTCAGTGGGGCGGCCTTCTTTGGCCTACCTTTCTTGGCCGCGCAAGAAAGGTAAGTAGCCGCCGGGCTACCCCCGGCAGGACAGAATGACCGGGTCTGGCATGCGCATCATCACCGCCAACTCATACAAAAAAACCCCGGAAGACCGGGGTTTTTTCTTTCATACTCGTGAGAAGAAAGTCAGCCAATACGATCAAGCCGCTTTCTTCGCACTCCTGATCGCCTGCCACACTTTCTCCGACGTCGCCGGCATTTCGATTGTTTCCACACCCAGCGGACGCAACGCATCGAGCACCGCGTTCAATACCGTTGGCGTGCCACCGACCGTTCCAAGTTCACCCACGCCCTTTGCGCCAAGCGGGTTGATCTTGCAGGGAGTCGATTCATCCGTATGGGTCTCGAAATCCGGCAGATCATCGGCACGCGGCAAACAATAATCAAGCAGCGATCCGTTAACCAACTGACCGCTGTCAGGTTCATAACAAGCCTGCTCCAGCAGCGCCTGCCCCACTGCTTGTGCGATACCGCCGTGGACCTGGCCGGCGACAATGAGCGGATTGATGACGCGCCCGACATCGTCCATGGTCGTGTAACGCACAATCCTGGTCACCCCGGTTTCCGAATCAATCTCCAGTTCGCAAACGTGGCAACTGTTGGGCCAGGACGGTCCGTCGACCTTCTGCGTCGTCTTGATGGCGATGCGTTTTTCGGGTTGTTTGGCAGCCAACTCAAACAGGTCTATACCGACGTCAGTTCCGGCAACGGTGAAGCGTCCGTCCTCGTAACCAATATCGGATGCAGACGCCTCCAGCGAATCTGCGGCCAGCTCCTTGCCTTTTTCCACTGCTTCCTTTGAGGCCGTTTGCATCGCCGAACCGCCGATGTAAAGAGACCGGCTGCCCATGCTGCCGATACCCTGCGCGACATCACTGTCGCCCTGCACGATCTCGATACGTTCCGGATCAAGGTCCAGAGTTTCCGACAGAATCTGGATGTAACTTGTTTCGATGCCCTGTCCCATGGCCTGCATGGCCGTATAGACTCGCACTTTGCCATCGGCTTCGACATGCAAATCGATGGTTTCCTCATGCACTACACCGGTCCACTCGAGAAACGTCGAAATCGCCCGCCCACGCAACTTGCCGCGTGCGGCGGAGTCCTTCTTGCGCGACTCATAGCCGTTCCAGTCCGCTTGTTTCAAAATGCGATCGAGCATGTGCGGGAAATTACCGCTGTCGAATTTCTCCTTCATCGGCGTCGTGTAGGGCATCTGTTGCGGCTGGATCATATTGCGCCGCCGCAGCTCGGCCGGATCGATCTTCATTTCCGCCGCTGCCTGATCCATCACCCGCTCTATGAGAAAGATCATTTCCGGGCGCCCGGCGCCACGGTAGGCCCCGACCACATTGGTATTCGTCAGGAAAGCGGTTCCCCGCAAATGCAGGGCTGGAATGTCGTATACACCGGTCACCACTTTCGGGCCAACGGCCACGACAATCACCGCACCCGGTCCACTTGCGTGTGCGCCAATGCTTCCCTGGATGTTGACCCGCAACCCGAGAACACGACCCTCGGCGTCCAGCGCCAACTCGGCATGGTCGATCTGGTCACGGCCATGGTTGCCAACCAGGAATTCCTCGCTGCGGGTGGCACGCCAATGCACCGGACGCTTGAGCTTGCGTGCTGCGTAAGCGCATACGCAATCTTCCGGGTATAGCTGGGTCTTCATGCCGAATCCGCCGCCAACATCGCCCACGCGCACGCGTACTTGCTCCTTGGGAATTTTTAGTACGGCATCGGCCAGCGTGCCCTGGAGACCGGCGGGATTCTGGCAACTGGTGTAGAGCGTAACGCGCCCGCTCTTTTCGTCAAAATCACCAATGCTGCCGCGCGGCTCCATAGTCACCGGGACCAGCCGCTGGTTATAGAGCGAGAGACTGGTCACGTGTTTGGCCTTGGCAAACGCAGCGTCGGTGTCGTCCTTGCTGCCGAACTCGGTTTGCGCTGCGATATTGCCCGGCGCATCCGGCCAGATCAGCGGCGCATCCTTCGCCGATGCCTGGGCGATCGTGACCACGGGCGTCAATTCCTCATACTCCACCGCCACCCGCTCGGCGGCATCTTCTGCCTGCGCGCGGGTCTGTGCGATCACTGCTGCAACGGCCTCGCCGACGTAACGCGCGGTATCCACGACAAGCGGCCAGTGCGGTGGCCCGTCCATATCCTTTCCATCGGCGCGTTTCAGCCCGGCCCCGATCGGCAGCGCGCCCACGCCATCGGCCTGGAGGTCGGCCCCGGTGTACACCGCGACAACGCCTGGCATCGATTCCGCGGCAGACGTATCTACCGAAACAATACGGGCGTGAGCATGTGGAGACCGGACAAAAACAACAAACGTCTCACCAGGCAGCGCCATATCGTCAACGAACTGCCCCGTTCCGAGCAACAGCCGCAAGTCCTCGCGCCGCGTAATTGCCTGTCCTATGCCGTATTTAGCCATTTGCGTATCCTGTCTGGGTTACATACATCCGATGTGGTTCTTGCCCGCCGCTGTGAGCGCCGGGTCCAAAAAGGGAATTCTACGACACTCGCGCCGGCATTCACCCGCTGAATTCAAACTTCGGTTGATATGCGGGCGCACGTTGTCTAGCATTCGGTGTTTCCGGCAAGCAGCGACCGCTTGCCTCGACAGAACAAACGCTGAACAAGGAAAACCATATGCCAGTCCGGCTATCCATGACTGTAAACGGCAAGACGATAACCGCCGAAACCACCTCGCGAACACTGCTCGTGGACTTGCTGCGCGACGAGCTTCGTCTCACCGGAACGCATATTGGTTGCGATACCGCCCAGTGCGGTGCGTGCGCCATTCACATCGATGGTCGGGCAGTCAAATCGTGCAATCTGCTCGCCGTGCAAGCTGAGGGCGCGAATATCACGACTATCGAGGGTCTCGCGGATTCCGAAGACAACATGCATCCGATGCAATCGGCATTTCGCGACCACCATGGGTTGCAGTGCGGCTATTGCACGCCGGGCATGGTCATGGCAGCAATCGACCTTGTTGCGCGGTATCCCGAGCCCGATGACACGCAGATTCGGGCAGGGCTGGAAGGCAATCTGTGCCGCTGCACCGGGTATCACAACATCGTGAAGTCAGTTAAGGCTGGCGCCGCAGCAATGAAAAAGTAGAAGGTACGGCAAAAAGCAACAAGACAACGGCTATGGAAGTTGCGCCCGTGTATCGTCGCTGCAAAGAACGCAGTGGCGAGTTCACTCCTTGATTAATCGGCGCGCTTACCGGGCAACAGCAATGAACAGACACTGAGTCCGCGGAGACCACCATGTACGAATTCAATTATCAGAAAGCCACCAGCATCGCCGATGCCGCTGCGAAACTTGGCACCGGAGAAGATGCGCGCCTGCTCGCCGGCGGCCAGACACTGATTGCCGCGATGCGGCTACGCCTTGCCGCCCCCACCGATGTCATCGACCTGAGCGGCATCTCCGGGTTGCGCGGCATCAAAGCGGGCAATGACGGGATCACCATCGGCGCGATGACCACACACGCCGAAGTTGCTTCGTCACAAGACGTCAAGGAACAGATTCCCGCCCTTGCGGCACTCGCAGAGAGCATTGGCGATCCAATGGTGCGAAACATGGGGACCATCGGCGGGTCAGTGGCCAACAACGATCCTGCCGCAGATTATCCTGCCGGCCTGGTCGGACTGGCGGCAACGGTCAAAACGAATCAGCGCGAGATCACCGCGGACGACTTTTTCACGGGCATGTTCATGACCGCCCTCGAACCCGGGGAAATCATTGAGTCGATCCGGTTTCCGAAACCAGCGCGCGCCGCCTACATGAAGTTCGCCAATCCCGCGTCAAGATATGCAATCGTCGGCGTGCTTGTCGCCCAGACTGGCGATGCGGTGCGAGTTGCCGTCACCGGCGCTGGCGCTAGCGTGTTCCGCGTACCCGAAATGGAAAAAGCGCTCGCGGCCAAATTCTCTCCGGACGCGATTAGCGGCATCAGCGTAGCGAGTGATGAGTTGAACGCGGACATTCACGCCAGCGCCGGGTATCGCGCGCACCTGGTTACCGTCATGGCCAAACGCGCGGTGGAGCGAGCGCTTGCCGGATAAGCCGCGCAATCAACCGGACTCTATAGACGACACGCAACAGCTGTTATCCGACGGCGATTACGTCGCCAGCCGGCCGCTCTGTACGGCAATCTTTCTCGCTCTGCGCATGGGGCGGCCACTTCTTCTCGAAGGTGAAGCGGGCGTCGGCAAGACGGAGATTGCCAAAGTACTTGCACAGACCCTGGATCGACGCCTGATCCGGTTACAGTGCTACGAAGGCCTCGATATCGCCTCAGCCGTCTATGAGTGGAATTACTCGCGACAGATGATCGAGATCCGGTTGGCCGAAGCTGCGGGCAACGAATCGCGGCAGACACTGGAAGACGACATTTTTTCGGAACGGTTTCTGATCCGCCGCCCGCTGCTCCAGGCACTGGAACCGTCGCCGATGCCTCCAGTGCTGTTGATCGACGAACTGGACCGCAGTGACGAACCATTTGAGGCCTATCTGCTCGAGGTGCTGGCCGACTATCAGGTCACCATTCCCGAAATCGGAACAATCCGGGCCGAGCAGCCGCCCATCGTCGTCATTACATCCAATCGCACCCGCGAAATTCACGACGCAGTCAAACGGCGCTGCCTCTATCACTGGATCGATTACCCAGGCAGTGCGGACGAACTGGAAATCGTGCAACGCAAAGCGCCGCGCGCACAGCAGGCGCTCGCCCGGGAAGTCGTCGCCTTCGTCCAGAAACTGCGCGCCATGGATTTGTTCAAACTGCCCGGCATCGCCGAAACAATCGACTGGGCCAATGCCATGGTGGAACTGAATCGCGTGTCCCTCGACCCCGAAGTCGTCAACGATACTCTGGGCGCTTTGCTGAAGTATCAGGATGACGTTGCGCGCGTACGAGGTGATGAAGCGACGCGCATACTGTCGGAAATTCGCGCTGAACTCTCGCTGACCCATTGAAGAAGCGCGAGCCGGAGTAAAGGTGCCAACCGCTACCAATTCCAGAAGCGGCTATCTTTCGGAAAATATCGTGCACTTTGCGCGAGCACTGCGCCGCGCCGGCGTGCCGGTCGGTCCCGGCCGGGTACTCGACGCCCTGCACGCCCTGACCCTGACCGGTATCGACCGGCGCGACGATTTTTACTGGACACTGGCAGCGCTATTTCTCAATCGCCGCGAGCATTTCGAGATGTTCGACCAGGCCTTCGGCCTTTTCTGGCGACATCGCGAACTAATAGAATCGATCCGCCCCGGACCGGAGGAAGCTGACGCAACAGCAGACGACAGCACCATTCCCGGACAGCGCGTCGCCGAAGCGCTCGGTCTGACACGCGAAGTCGATCTTCTCGAGCAGGCCGAGCCGGACGAAACCGGTACTGCCGCTTCTCATGCCGAGCAATTGCGGCTAAAAGATTTTGACAGCATGAGCAGCGCCGAACTGGCAGAGGCAAAGAGACTGATCGCCAAACTTCGGCTGCCCATCGCGCAAATTCGAACGCGCCGCCTGTTTCCGTCCGCACACGGACGCCTGATTGATATGCGCGCCACGCTGCGTTCCAGTCTGCGCGGGAGCACAGACATCATTCCTCTGGCGCGCCGGACGTTCCGAAAACGCCACCCGCCGCTGGTGGTGTTGTGCGATATCTCGGGATCAATGAGCCGCTATTCGCGCATGTTCCTGCACTTCATGCACGCCATCACCAACGACCGCGACCGTGTTCACACGTTCGTGTTCGGCACCCGCCTGTCCAACGTTACCCGCTATCTGCGTCATCGAGACGTGGACATTGCACTCGGGGAGGTTTCACGCGCAGTCAGCGACTGGTCCGGCGGCACGCGTATCGGCGCCACCATCAGCGAATTCAATCTGCGCTGGTCGCGGCGCGTGCTGGGACAGAACGCAGTCGTACTTCTGATCAGCGACGGGCTCGATCGCGACGGCGGAGCGCAGCTCAATGAATCCATGGACCGGCTGCGCAAATCATGCCGCAGGCTGATCTGGCTCAACCCCCTGCTACGCTTTGACGGATTTCAACCGATCGCTACCGGCGTGCGAATCATGCTCGAGCACGTCGATGATTTTCTGCCGGCGCACAACGTTGACAGCCTCGCCGAACTGACCGAGGCGCTGGCGCGTGCACATCAGGCGCCGTTTAAACCCCCGGCATAAGCAACGCGCCCGCACCAGACCCAAAGGTACAGCGACCCTCGACGGCAAACACGCTGGAAACAAGTGACGTACCACGCCGACCCGGGAAAGGCTCCCCTGCGCGTGCCTGACGCTCTGAGCGATGAATGCCTGTTCAGGCAGCCGCCCGCTTGGCGCGCTCTTCCTCTGCCTTGAGCAGATCGAGGGCGACGTCAACGATCATGTCTTCTTGCCCGCCAACCATGCGGCGACGCCCCAGTTCGACCAGAATGTCGATGGTCTTCAGACCATACTGCTGCGCTGCATTCTCGGCGTGACGCAGGAAGCTGGAATAAACACCGGCATAACCGAGCGCGAGCGTTTCCCGGTCAACGCGCACCGGTCGATCCTGCAAGGGCCGCACAATATCGTCGGCAGCGTCCATGAGTGTGTACAGATCACACCCATGATTCCAGCCCATGCGCTCGGCTGCTGCGATAAACACTTCCAGTGGCGCGTTGCCCGCGCCCGCACCCATGCCGGCAAGACTCGCATCAACGCGATCACAACCTTCTTCAACGGCGACGATCGAGTTGGCCACACCCAGACTCAGGTTGTGATGGGCATGCATACCGGTGTGTGTTTCAGGCTTGAGGACATCCTTGAACGCGCGGAAGCGGTCGCGGATGTCATTCATGTTGAGCGCGCCACCCGAATCCACCACGTAGACACAGACGGCACCGTAGCTTTCCATCAGCTTCGCCTGCTCCGCAAGACCTTGCGGCGTATTCATATGACTCATCATCAGGAATCCGACCGGCTCCATACCGATCTCGCGCGCATACTCGAGATGCTGTTTAGAAATATCGGCCTCGGTACAGTGGGTCGCCACCCGAACCACGCGCGCCCCGGCGTCGTAAGCGGTGCGCAAATCGTGCACCGTACCGATTCCCGGAATCAGAAGCGTGGCAATCTTGGCGTGGCTGAGTTCGGACGCTGCCGCTTCAATCCACTCCACGTCAGTGTGTCGCCCAAATCCGTAGTTAAACGACGAACCCTGCAGTCCGTCGCCATGCGCAATCTCAATAGAATCCACGCGTGCCTTGTCGAGTGCGCGTACGATTGTTTTGACATCGTCGACACCATACTGGTGACGGATAGCATGCGATCCATCGCGCAGGGTGACATCGGAAATGTATATTTTCTTGTCCATCAAAATATCCTCCTTCAGGCTGCTTCGACTTCGGCAGCAGAGAGCACGCGCTCAGCGAGCTTCTCGCCGGTTGCCAGTGCTGCAGACGTCATGATGTCGAGGTTGCCGGCGTACGCAGGAAGGTAGTGCGCCGCGCCTTCCACTTGCAGAAACACCGAAGTTTTCAATCCGGTCATCTTTCCAACGCCTGAAATATTAAGCGGATTCTGCTCGTCAAAAGTCTCGAACTGCACGCGTTGTTTGAGACGATAGCCGGGAACATAAGCATTGACCTGCGCCACCATCTTCTCGATCGCGGCCTCGACCTTGGCTGTGTCCACGATCTCCGACAGGACATACACCGTGTCTCGCATCAGCAATGGCGGCTCTGCCGGGTTGAGGACGATGATGGCCTTGCCTTTTTTGGCGCCACCAATGACCTCGATCGCTTTCGAGGTTGTTTCGGTAAACTCATCGATGTTGGCACGCGTGCCCGGACCGGCCGACTTGCTGGCAATCGAAGCGACGATCTCGGCGTAATGGACCTTGGCCACACTCGCCACCGCCGCCACCACCGGAATGGTTGCCTGACCGCCACAGGTCACCATGTTGACGTTGCTGGCGTCGAGGTGTTCCTCGAGATTGACCACCGGCACGCAGTAGGGGCCAATAGCTGCCGGCGTCAGGTCGATCACCCGGATTGCCGGCTTTGCCTGGCGCAACCGCTTGTCGTTGGCGACATGGGCACCTGCCGAGGTGGCGTCGAACACGATATTGATGTCGGCAAATTCCGGCATGGCGACCAGACCCTCGACACCTTCAGCAGTCGTTGCCACGCCAAGCCGTTTTGCACGTGCGAGGCCATCCGACTCAGGGTCAATGCCGACCATGGCGCCCATCTCGATATTCTTGCCGTTGCGCATGACCTTGATCATCAGGTCCGTGCCAATGTTGCCAGAACCGATAATCGCCGCTTTCAGTTTTGAATTCATATGCTTTCTGCCCTCCGGATCAGTGAGTCGAGAGGCGCCTCGGGCCCCGTGGGCCCGGAAATCCCCGCTCCATGGCGTGGCGCGTCTGAGTCGACTGTCAAGTATATCCCTGACGGCCAGACCCTGCTCCGCAGGATACAAAGGCGCCAGCATTCCGTCCGGATACTGCCGCCCGCTATCCCTTCCGGATGCGCAGACACTCCCTTGCGGATTGGTTCGCATCGCAAGTCTCCATTAATATGGACCCTTTCGCGTGGCCCGGTCCGACCAGACCAGGCCCACCAAGCCAGGGGGAACAGAAAAATGAACAAGCTCGACCTAAAGGGCCGATGCGCCGTGGTCACCGGGGGTGCATCCGGAATTGGAGAGGCCACAATCAGAAGAATGGCCGACTCCGGCGCCAATGTCGCCATCTGGGACATGAACGAGACGGCGATGAAAAAGATTGCCAGCAGCATCAAGGGCGTCAAGACCCACACCTGCAAGGTCGATGTCTCAAAACTCGATCAGGTAGAAGCCGCATTCAAGTCAACACTGGCGGCATTCGGGAAAGTGGACGTGCTGGTCAACTCCGCAGGTGTTGCCGGCGTCAACACGATGGTGTGGGAATATCCCGCCGATGAGTGGCGGCGCGTCGTCGACATCAACCTCAATGGCACCTTCTACACCTGTCGCACCGTGGCAGCGCACATGAAGGAAAACAAGTATGGCCGCATTGTCAATCTGTCTTCGGTTGCCGGCAAGGAAGGCAATCCAACCGCGTCGGCCTACTCCGCCGCGAAAGCCGGCGTCATCGCTCTGACCAGATCGCTCGGCAAGGAGCTCGCCACCGACGGTGTACTCGTCAACGCTGTAACGCCAACAACGGTGAACACGCCCATCCTGGAACAGGTCTCTCAAGCCCACATTGACTATATGAAGTCCAAGATTCCCATGGGACGTCTGGGCGAGCCGGAAGAACTTGCCGCCCTGATCACCTGGCTGTGCACGGAAGACTGTTCGTTCAGCACCGCTGCGGTGTTTGATGCGTCGGGCGGACGAACAACTTACTAGCCAAAACGCTCTCAGCACGGAGAACGCGGAAGACGATAGAAAAACAGGCAAAAAACTTCACCACGAAGACACAAAGGACACCAAGAATCACAAAGCACACTGATTCTGTTCATATCTTGCTTTACTTCGTGTCACTTTGTGCCTTCGTGCTTTCGTGGTGAGTGTTTTGGTTTGCCTCGGGGTTCTTCGCGGTGAAAGAGTTTTCCGGGCACTTGTCGAATCCGAATACCCCATCAACACACGAACATTTGGTTAAAGGACTGGAAACATGAAAATGAAGGCCGCAGTCATCAGGGAAATGGGACTGGAACAACCCTACGAAAAATCTCGCCCCATGCAGATCGAAGAAGTCGAACTGGCCCCGCCGGGCGAGCGTGAAGTGCTGGTGCAAATCATGGCGGCGAGCCTGTGTCACTCGGACCTGTCGACGGTCAATGCCGACCGGCCGCGCCAGATGCCAATGGTGCTCGGTCACGAAGCTGCCGGCGTCATCGTCGAGTGTGGCCCCGGCATTACCGATGTAAAGCCCGGAGATCATGTGGCCCTGGTGTTTGCACCGAGTTGTGGCGAATGCATTGCCTGCAAGGAGGGCCACCCGGGCCGTTGCGAGCCGGGGCAAAAATCCAATGCAGCGGGCACCTTGCTGGGCGGTGCGATCAGGTTGAGTCAGAACGGTCAGCTTGTCTATCACCACGTCGGCGTTTCCGCCTTTGCCGAATACTGCGTCGTAAACCGGGGTTCGCTGGTTAAGATCGACGATCAATTGCCGTTCGACGAAGCGGCGTTGTTCGGGTGCGCCGTGCTCACCGGTGTCGGCGCAGCGTTGAATACTGCCAAGGTTTTCCCGGGCGCGAGTGTCGCCGTCGTCGGGCTGGGCGGGGTTGGACTCAACGCGCTGATCGGCGCGAAGGTCGGTGGTGCGGCCCAGGTCATCGCAATCGACATACACGACGACAAACTCGAACTGGCGAAACAACTTGGCGCAACTGCCACCGTCAACGCGAAAGACGAAAACGCGATCGAGCAGGTCAAGGAACTGACCAACGGGGGTGTCGATTTCGGTTTCGAAATGGCCGGGTCTGTTCAGGCGATGGAGCTCGCCTATCGCATTACCCGGCGCGGTGGAACGACCGTCACCGCAGGGCTGCCGCACCCCGAAGCGCGCTGGCCGCTTCAGCACGTCAACCTGACAGCCGAAGAGCGCACGGTAAAAGGTAGCTACGTGGGGTCGTGCGTGCCTACCCGCGACGTACCTCGCTACATTGATCTCTACCGCAAAGGCATGCTGCCGGTGAACAAATTGATGAGCGACCACATCAGCCTGGAACAAATCAATGAAGGCTTCGACAGACTGGCGTCAGGACACACGGTACGCCAGATCATCATGATGTGACCTGTTCGGCGAGACTGCCGCGACAATCTTCCAACCACCGAGACACAGAGACACGGAGAAAGTCAGAATCGAGACCAACAACAAGAAATCATCAGCGCGTCAGCTCATCATCACAAATCCTGAACCTGGTCGGCGCCGCGGCAACAAAGCCTGCGACTTCCTTTCTTGTTTTTGCTTCTCTCTTTATCTCTGCGTGTCTGTGGTTCAATTAATCGTTTCCACACTAGATTAGATAAATGAGTTCACCACGTTACCGCGCCGAATCGCTTACAGATTTCGCAACCAACCTGCTGGACAAGGCGGGAATGGATAACGAAAAATCGAAGATCGTCGCCGAGATCCTAGTAGAGGGTGATCTGCTCGGTCATAACACGCACGGTCTGCAACTGCTGGGGCCATACCTGGAAGACATTGACAAAGGCGAACTCACAACCAGCGGGCAACCACGCGTAATCGCGGATCTACCGGCCGCAGTGGCTTGGGACGGCATGCGCCTGCCCGGCACCTGGCTCACTGCGAAAGCCGTCGACCTCGCCTGTGATCGTGCAGATACCTACGGCACCTGCACCGTCACCATCGCCCGCGGACACCACATCGCCTGCCTTGCTGCCTATCTCAAACGCGCTACCGATCGCGGGCTGATGGCGCTGGTTATTTCCTCTGCTCCGGAAAACCATTCAGTGGCGCCGCACGGCGGACGCGCCGGCGTGATCACACCCAACCCGATTGCCGCCGGCTGGCCGACCAATGGCGATCCGGTAATGATCGATGTTTCCATGTCTATTACCACCAACGGCATGGTCGGCCGGCTCGCCAAGGAAGGCGGGCGGTTACCCGGAAAATGGCTGATCGATGCAGATGGCAAACCGACCGACGACCCGACAGTGATTACGCGCGAACCACCTGGTTCCCTGCTGCCGATCGGCGGCGTCGAATACGGGCACAAAGGATATGCGCTGGGGTTACTGGTCGAGGCAATGACCATGGGCTTGTGCGGTCACGGCCGGGCGGACCCGATTGAAGGATGGAGCGGTGAAATATTCGTGCAGGTATTGAACCCGGCGTTGTTCGGCGGAGCTGATGCATTCCTGAGACAAACCACCTGGACCGCCGATGCCTGTCGGGCAACGCCTCCGCGCCCGGGGGTGGAGCGGGTGCGCCTTCCGGGCGAAGCGGGGTTGCGCCGCCGCGAGAAACAGTTGCAAGATGGCGTCGAGTTATACCCGGCGATTATGCCGGCGCTAACGCCCTGGGCAAACAGACTCGACGTCGCGCTTCCCGACTCGCTGGAATGACACCGGCGCAAGCACATCGCCGCGCGCTACTGCTCATGGTCGGCGCAACGTTGTGCTGGTCCAGCGCCGGAGTTCTTGTGCGCAACATGCAAATTGCCGACAGCTGGGAGATCACGTTCTGGCGCTCGGTCTTCATGGCATTGTTTCTCGGCGGCTGGCTTTGGCAACAGCACGGCGGCGAAGCATGGCAAAGAATTCGCGCCGTCGGCGTGCCGGGGCTGGCGTCCGGGTCCCTGCTGACCGTCATGTTTATCGGCTTCATTTTTGCGGTGTCGCACACAACTGTCGCCAATACGCTGATTGTCATCAGCAGTGCGCCCTTCTTCGCAGCACTCTTCGGGTGGCTGTTCCTTCGCGAGCATGTCCCCCTTCGCACGTGGCTAGCCATGTTCGCCGCATTTCTGGGCATTGTGGTCATGTTCCTCGGCGCAACCGCACACGACCGCTGGACGGGGGCACTGATCGCCGTAGTGGTGCCAGTGGGTTATGGTCTCAATGTCGCGCTGCTTAGACACATGCATGCAACCGTGGACATGATTCCGGCTGTCCTGGTTGCGGGTGTGATCTCGGCGGCGCTCACCCTGCCCCTGGCATTGCCGATTTCGGCAAGCGGACGCGATTTCGTTCTGCTCGCTATCATGGGTGCTGTCCAGCTTGGTCTGGGATGCGTATTGATGACCATTGCATCGCGTGCACTTTCCGCAGCTGAACTCGGCCTGGTGTCGATACTTGAGACAGTTTTCGGTACCTTGTCGGTATGGGTGCTGGTTGGCGAGCGTCCAAGCGACGCCGCCCTGATAGGCGGCGCAATTGTGATCGGCGCACTGGCGATCAACCAGTTACTTGCGCTACGTAAACACAAGGGTGCGGCACCTGTCGTCATAACCTGAGGAAACCAACATGAGTGAAGCGGCAGATCTGACCGAGCGACTGGAAAAACTATATACCGGAGCAGTGCACGATGTACTGCGCACCATGGGCCATGGCAACTGCGTGCTTCCGAACGAGATCAAGTCACTCGATCCAGCCGTAAAACTGGCTGGCGAGGTCTACACCGTCAGCGGGCACATCGACCAGTCACGTGACCCGCACGACACCCTGGTGCAATGGACCGGTCTGCTTTCAGCAGCACCCTCGGGAAAAGTGCTGGTATGCCAGCCCAATACCCATATGGTGGCCCTGATGGGCGAATTGTCAGCAGAGACCCTGCATTACAAGAAAGTCCGCGGCTATGTCGTCGATGGTGGCTGCCGCGACACCGAGTTCATCCTGAAGATGGGGTTTCCGGTGTATTGCAGCTTCAACACGCCTGCGGACATCGTCGCCCGTTGGGTTCCGGACCGCTTTGGCGAACCAGTGACCATCGGCACTGTCACCATCAGAACCGGTGACTACATCCTGGGCGACCGGGACGGTATGGTCATACTGCCAGCCGAGATTGCGCAGGAGGTCGTCAGTCGCACCGAGGAGGTGGTATCCACCGAAAACAAGGTACGCACAGCGATTCTCAACGGCATGGATCCGCAGCAGGCTTACCTCAAATTCGGGAAGTTCTGATGGCACGGCATCACGAAGCGGTGTCGCGGCATGGCGACCGGCAAGAAGCCATGCATGGTAAAAGCCGTCCTGATTCCCCGGCTGACGACAACCCGTTCAGCACGACCGCCAGGGGTGGCGCGTAATGTCGCAACCATCCGCTCACCGGCAGGTTCCCGGAGGCCAGCCTGGCACTTTCGCTTCGAGGAGTGCACCTGGGTCGAAGCTGCTGGCAGGCACTCGAGAGTCGCTTAATTATCAATGGCATATGGCCTGACACTTGCACGAAAATAGCGTCTCGCGAGGCCACTTTCGGCTCTCGGCAGCAGCATCCGGCTTCAGCAGGAGGAAAAATGATGTCGACCAATCCCTACGCAGCACCCGCGACCAACGTTGCCGACGTTCCAGAGCCGGCTCGTGAAGGAAATTTCATCGCGACAGGCCGATCCCGCCCTGCCGGCAACGGATGGGACTGGATCAAATCAGCAAGAGAACTCACCAGGCCCCGCGTCGGTTTATGGATGGGAATACTCATCGTTTTCGTGGTCATCACCGCCGGGTTCAGCGCAGTTCCAGTGATTGGGCCTCTGGCGATGTACTTCATCATGCCGGTCATGTTGGGCGGCATCATGCTTACCTGCGACAAAGCCTTCAAGGGAGAAGACATCACGTTCGGTGATTCTTTCGCCGGGTTCCGAACCCACTTCGCCCGGCTCGCCGGTGTAGGGCTGGCAACGCTGCTGATGTATCTGATCATCTTCGCGGCGGTCGCCGTGATATTCGGTTCAGGCGCCGCACTGGTACTGTCCGGCGTCAGCAAGCCGGAAGCTTCTGATCCGGCCTTCGTCATCGGCGTACTGATTGCCGGCCTGGTCGTCATGTCGCTCAGTGTCCCGGTCTACATGGCACTGTGGTTCAGCTACGCGCTGGTGACGTTAAACAATTACTCCGTCATACAGGCATTGAAAACCAGTTTCTCCGCATGCACGAAGAATATGTGGGCTTTCCTCGTTTACGGCGTCATGATGCTGCTGCTTGCGATTGCCGCCTCGATTCCATTCATGCTTGGATGGCTGATTCTTGGTCCGGTTCTGTTCGCATCGCTTTACACGGGTTACCGCGATATCTACTACGAAGCATGACCCCTGGATTGTGCTCGACACTGCGCGCCAGGTAGCCACTCCGGAAGGTATTGAAATTACACTCCGGGTCGCCGGCCCGGTACCGCGCGCGCTTGCCTATCTGATCGACCTGCTGATACGCGGTGTCGTTCTGATTATTTTGATGATTGCAGTAGCGGCACTGGGTGAGTTTGGAAAGGCATTACTTCTGCTCGCCGCCTTTTCGCTCGAATGGCTGTATCCGGTCTTTTTCGAAGTCATGGCAGCAGGTGCCACACCAGGCAAACGGGTCATGGGGCTGATGGTTCTCAACGACGACGGCACGCCGGTACGCTGGCCCGCGTCACTCACCCGCAATCTGCTTCGGGCGCTCGATTTCCTGCCCTTCCTTTATTTCACCGGTTTGTGCGCCATGATCGCCAATCGCGACTTCAAGCGTCTTGGCGACCTCGCTGCCGACACCCTGGTCGTGTACCGGGAGCGCAAACCAGCGGCAGCAAGCATCCCCGTATCGTTCCCCGTTGCACCACCCGCTGCACTGTCGCTGTCCGAGCAGCGAACGCTACTCGAGTTTGCCGGGCGATCTGCCCGCATTACGCCCGAACGCGCTGCTGAGCTCGCGGAAATCGTTACGCCGCTCACTGGCCAAAACACCGGTGAGGCGGCGGTACAACGCCTGATCGGCATTGCAAACCATCTGATCGGCAGACGATGAAGCAGGCCACGTTCGAAGCTCGCTACCTCGCCGAAATCGAACGCTTCGAGAAATGGCTCGACCTTGGCCCGAAGCAATGGCGCAAAACGCAAGATGACCCGGCCGCCGGCCTTGAGACCGGTGATATGCCAGCTGCCTACCGGCAGCTCTGCCAGTTAATGGCGCTGGCCCGGGACCGGCAATACAGCCCCGATCTGGTCGACAGGCTCAATCATCTTGTGCTGCGCGGACATCATGTTCTGTACGGGCCGGCTGGCGGACAACGCGCGCGGTTGCTGGCGTTTCTGGCAGGAGGGTTTGCCGCCACGGTGCGCGCCGAGCGAAAGCTGGTTTTCACCTCGGCACTGCTTTTTTTCGGCCCGTTGCTACTTTTGCTCAGTGCACTGCAGTGGTACCCGGACTTCGTCCTGCATTTTGTCTCACCCGTCCAACTCGCCCAGTACGAGGAAATGTACGACCCGGCAAACGCGCGTCTGGGCCAGCGCGACTCGGACGACAACGTCATGATGTTCGCTTTCTACATCTGGAATAACGTCAAGATCGGCATTCAGACATTTGCCACAGGCTTGGCATTCGGCCTGGGCAGCATTTTTTACCTTCTGTTCAACGGCACCGTTATTGGCGCAATCGCCGGTTACCTGACCGCTGTGGGTCATGGCGAGCCGTTCTGGTCATTCGTTGCTGGACACAGCGCGATGGAACTTATTGCGATTGTGCTATCGGGTGCGGCCGGACTGAAACTCGGAGCCGCCCTCATTGCGCCAGGAAACCAGACACGAAAAGCGGCACTGATCGATGCGGCCAGACCAGCCATACGAATTATGTACGGCGCCGCCTTGATGTTTGTGATCGCCGCTTTTATCGAAGGGTTCTGGTCGCCGCTGAAGAGCTTCCCGGCGCCCGTCAAATACGGTGTCGGTATCGCACTGTGGGCGCTGGTTCTGACTTACTTCCTGCTCGCGGGGCGAAAACGTGCAGCTTGAGCGCATGGCGGTTAGCGTAAGACCACGGTCGGGTTGGGAGTCGATTGACCTTGGTTTCCAGATGGCCCGGCAGTGGTGGAAGCAAACCTGGGCAATCTGGTTGGCACTCTATGTTCCGGTTGCCGTCGTTGCACTGATGGCATTTTCCAACCCGTTCCATGCCGTGCTTTTGCTCTGGTGGCTCAAGCCGCTGTTTGACCGGGCGGTACTGCATGGCCTCAGCCGCCTGGTGTTCGGCGAACAACACAGCGTCGCCAATACGATTGGCGACGCACGCGACTGGATGCGACCAGGGTTGTTTGTCGCTCTGAGCTTGCGCCGCTTCGAACCGGCGCGCAGCTTTGCGTTGCCTGTCACAGCGCTGGAGAAACAAACCGGCAAACCAGCCCGGCAACGGCGCGCCGTGCTCGGTAGCCGCCTGCGCGGCACTGCCATCTGGCTCACCCTGGTGTGCTTTCACCTTGAGATCATTACGATGATTTCCCTGTCCGCCGTTGGGAGCATGCTAATTCCGTCTGCCGCGGAGATCCCCGGCTACGGCAGTGGCGGCAACGCCGACGGATCCGGTTTTTTTGATCTGACCTCATGGTCTCTGGCGCAAGCCATATGCTACGCGACGGCCGTTTCACTGATCGAGCCGTTTTACGTTGCAGCCGGTTTCAGCCTTTATCTGAATCGGCGAACCATTCTCGAAGGCTGGGACCTGGAAATCCGCTTGCGCCAGATCGGGAGCCGGCTGAAGTCTGCCGCCACCACATCGGCAGTCATGTTGCTGTGCGCCGCTGTTTTTGCCGTTTTTGCCCAGCCCACCGCCTATGCCAACGAAACAAACACAACGAACGCTGCGGAAGAGATCGCGCAAGTGCTTGCCGACCCGGCGTTCGAGCAATACCGGGACATCACTCAATGGCGCGCGCTTCCCACCGTAGAAAAACCGGCCCGTTTCAACCAGTTCTGGCGAAATACGTCGCTGTTACTGGCTGACGTTACCCAGAGATTACTCTGGGCGGCAATGGCCATCCTCGTTGTGATTCTGCTGTTCTCGTTTCGAAAATTCGCCCCCGAACCGCGCGCTCAACAAGCGCAAGGCGATACCGAAACGGCTAATTTATTCGGCCTTAATATCACGCCCGAGTCCTTGCCTGACGATATTTCCGGTGGCGCTGCGGAGCTCGCCAGGCAGGGACGGCTACGAGAAGCCCTTTCGCTGCTCTATCGCGGTGCCCTGGCGACGCTGGTGCACGGTCACCGCGTCGCAGTACGCGCGGGGGATACGGAAAGCCAATGCGCTCAGTCAGCCAGTTCCGCGCTAAATGAATCCGGTGCCGCGTACTTCCTCTCCCTCGTGGCAACCTGGCAACAGCTAGCGTACGGTAAGCGGATGCCGGAACAAGCCCAGGTTGAAGCTCTTTGCCGCGACTGGAGCATCCATTTCACCGCGCTCGCCATGTCATCCTCAAAAGCAGACCCATGAGCCTGCGAGAAACACTCATAGTGATTCTGGTCGCCGCCATCGGACTCGCCGGTACCGCGTGGTTTCTCGCGACACATGAACGGGTAACCGAGTCGACGTGGACAGGGTTTCAGGGAGAGGCGCGGCGAAACCCCTGGCTTGCCGCCCAACACTTTCTCAACCGGGTTGCGACACCGGCAGAGGAACTGCGATCGCTTCCCGAATTGCGCAGGTTGCCCCCGAATGCAACATTGATTGTGCCGCGGGCGCACCAGACAATTTCCGCCGGCTTGCTCGAAGCTCTCGTTTCATGGGTACGCGAAGGCGGTTACCTCATCGTCGAGGCTGAACACCCGAAGCAAAGCGATCCGCTACTGGACGCGTTCAGCGTTCAGCGCAGTGCTGTCAACCCCAGCGATCGTGTCCGCGTGATCCAGGGCAAGAACGATGGCCACGCCTATCAGATAAAACTACCCAACGCGGCAGCACCCGCTGCGCTTAACCTGAAACGCACCGTCTCTCTGCAATCCAGTGACGCCTGGTTCCGTTCCGAAACAGGCAACGGTTCATCCCTTTTGGCACTGCGATTTGGCGACGGAATGGTCACGGCTGTGAGCGATCTGGATTTCCTGACCAACGGCGCAATCGGCACCCTGGATCATGCCCGGTTTCTATGGGATCTGGTCCGGCTGAGCGAGTTCGCGAAGTCGGTAGAACAGGCCGACGTCCCGGGGACAAAAACAGTTGAGAGTGGGCAAACCGTCCTGTTCTTCAACCGCCCTGACAAGTTGTCGCTGCCCGACTGGCTACGAAAGAATGCCTGGGCGCCACTGGTCGGCGGCGCAATCGCCCTTGTGCTGTGGTTGTGGCGCGTCATCCCGAGATTTGGACCAATTGCACCTGACGCCGCACGGGCGCGGCGCAGCTTGCTAGACCATCTGCGCGCAAGTGGACGCTTTCTCTGGTCGAACGGGCACGCAACGCGGCTACTGGAATCATCGCGCGAAGCCTGCTTGCGCGAAGTCGGCCGGTCGTTACCCTACTTCCGGAGCGCAACACCACAAGCACGCCTGTCGCATCTGGTACAGGTGCTCGGCATCAAGGAAGAACACGCGCGCTACCTGGTCCAACCGCAACGCGGCGGCAGCATGATGCAATTCCTGCACACGGTACGTGCTTACCAGCGCATCTATTCCCGCCTCACGGCACGCCAACCCAGACCGTCTGCGCGGCCCGATTGAACTGGTTGCACAAATACAGACTGCCATCGCAAACATTGACGAAGACGAGATCGATCCATGAAACTCCAACAGCAACAACTAGAGCAAGCACATACGATTACCCGCGACTTGCGCGCCCAGATCGGCAATGCGGTTGTCGGCCAGGACAGCACTGTCGACCAGACGCTCGCCGTGCTGATCGCGGCAGGACACGTTCTGATTGAGGGCGTACCCGGTCTCGGCAAGACCTTGCTGGTCAGAGCGCTGGCCAGAACGTTCGGTGGTGAGTTCGCCCGCATCCAGTTCACACCGGACCTGATGCCGGCCGATGTCACCGGCCACACACTCTATGATCAGAACAGCGGTCAGTTCACCACGCGACGTGGACCGGTGTTCACCAATTTGCTGCTCGCTGATGAAATCAACCGGGCCCCTGCAAAGACGCAGGCGGCGCTACTGGAAGTGATGCAGGAGGGTCAGGTCACAATCGAAGGCAAATCGCACCAACTCGAACAACCGTTCATGGTGCTGGCAACCCAGAACCCGATCGAACAGGAAGGCACCTACGCGCTACCGGAAGCACAGCTCGACCGTTTCCTGATGAAGGTGCGCATCGACTACCCGGAACCCGACGAGGAAATAGAAATGGTGACCCGTGTCACCGGCAACCAGGTTGGCGAAACGCTCAACGTGTCCCAGGTGAGCAGTATCGTCAGCCCCGAAGACATCGTCATGTTGCAAAGCGCGGCTACTTCGGTACATGTCGACGACACCGTGTTCGACTACGCGGTGCGCATCGTACGGGCAACCCGAAACTGGAGTGGCGTTGCTGCCGGAGCGGGGCCGCGCGGCGGTATTGCACTGGTACGCGCAGCGCGCAGTGCTGCGCTGATGGGAGGCCGCACCTTCGTCACACCGGACGACATCAAGATGGTTGCGCTGCCGGCACTGCGCCACCGCATCACCCTGACTCCGGAACTGGAAATCGAAGGACACTCTACCGACAGCGTGCTCGAGCGTGTGCTCGGTGACGTCAAGGCGCCACGCAGCTAGCCCCAACATCATGATCGGTACTGGCAAGACAAAATGATGTCGCAACTGGCACAGGCGAATAAGCGAGCATGCTGATTCCTTCACGCAGACTCGTGCTGCTGTCGATCACGCTGTGCGCAAGCGGATTGGCGGTTTCGTTTTTCAAGGCACTTGCTCCGGTCTGGCTTGGCGCGGCGCTATTGTTGCTGAGCTCGACACTGGTCGATGCGGCGCGCGTTCGCCGCATCGCCACGCCTGTTGCCAGCCGCCAGGTCGCAGGGTCGCTGCCACTGGGCGTCACCAGCGAGGTGGGAATCCGGATCGAGAATCGCCTCGAACGCCCGTTGAGCGTCGATATGTTTGATCTGCACCCGCCGCAACTTGACGCCGAACAATTGCCGCAATCAGTGGTACTCCCAGCCAGTGGCTGGTCCGAACTACATTACCTGATTCGCCCGCACGAACGCGGCGACATTGAATTTGGTCGCGTTCAGCTGCGCATCACCTCACCGTTCGGTTTTTGGCAGATTCAGCGCCAGGCCGGCCAGCCGGAAACGGTTCGCGTCTACCCCGACTTTGCACGCCTCTCCGGATTCGCGCTGATGGCAACCGATCATCGGCTGTCACAGATCGGCGTGTTGCAGCGCCGACGCCGGGGTGAAGGTATGGATTTTCATCAACTGCGAGAGTACCGGGAGGGCGACGCGCAGCGACAAATCGACTGGAAGGCCAGCGCCCGGATGCAAAAAATGATCTCACGCGAATATCAGGACGAGCGTGATCAGCAAATCGTGATACTGCTTGACTGCGGGCGACGCATGATCGCGCGCGACGATGCCATTTCCCACTTCGACCATGTTGTGAATGCCGCACTGCTGCTGGCTTACGTGGGGCTGCGCCAGGGCGATGCGGTCGGCCTGCTGACCATGTCCGGTCCGGCTCGCTGGCTCTCACCGCGAAAATCACGCGCCACGGTCAACACCATCCTCAACGGCGTTTACGATCTGCAACCGACTGTCGCCGCCAGCGACTATCATCTTGCTGCCCAGGATCTGATGCAACGGGTCCGCAAACGCGCGCTGGTGGTCGTGTTGTCCAATCTTCGCGACGAGGATGACGACACCCTGGCGCCCGCCCTCAAGTTGCTCAAGTCGCGCCATCTGGTGCTGTTCGCGTCGCTGCGCGAAAACATTCTGTCCCGCGCGCTTGCCTCGCGCGTTGACACTTTCGACCGGGCCATCACTCATGCAGCGGTCGCCGAATACCTGCATAGTCGCAGACAGATGTTCAACCGCCTCGAAGGATTGGGCGCAACCTGCGTAGATGTCGAACCGGAGCAACTGCCAATCGCTCTGGTGAACCGCTATCTTGAAATCAAACGCAGCGGCCGTCTCTAGCGCAAGTTCTGTTGACCCGTATCAAGACACTCCCTGCAAGTACAGCGCAGAATTTAAATGCTACCTTGCAGCGAGGTTTCAAATGAAAACACTCTGTAGAGTTGTGGTTCTGTTTGCCGCAATTGCGATGCTTGGAACGTCCGCCCTGGCAGGCGCGCTCGACAAATGCCCCGACCCAGAAGCGGCCCGTAAGTGGGTGAAAGCCTGCATGCAGGAAAATCCCTACAACACCAGGGAAAGCTGCGAACAACGGGCGCTGGAGAAGTTCTGTAAGGAACAGTAACTACTGGGGTTTCTTCTTCGTTCCGCCGGGCAACGGCAGATTCTTTCTAAGCGCATCGGTCAGTGCATCGACAGGATTCGCTGCGGTGCGGCCTATTCTGACAATCTCTGCGCACGGATCGTCCGCCGCACTCATCCTGCGAAAGAAATTTGTCGCCAGCAGCGACACGCCCAGCGTCGCCCACGCCGCCCCGCCCTGCACCAGAACATTCCCAGCATCGAGGCCGACCTTGGGTTGATCCAGCGTGCCTTCAATTTTCGCGAAATCCCCCGCTAAATCCAGAAAACTGAGACTGAACCACTTCCGCCGCACGGCTTTAAACCCGAACAGAATCTCGCGCGTCGCGAGGTTGATTGCGCCACTGCCCAGAATATCCACGCGCTTGAAACGTAGTGCAATGCCGTCCGGCGAGCTGGCAACGCCATCCTTTACGTCGAAATAGGCAGCCGCGCATTCCAGTTCACTGTATTCATCCGCTTTGTTCCTGCCGGGCACCAGCGTGGTCAGGAGATCGGCGGACACGGCCTGTATGACAAACGGGGACTTGCCCGTCCCAATTTTGCCAGGACCCATGAACACGAGCACATGGCCCACAAAGGACTCGCGGATTTCACGTAGCGTCTTTCCGGCGCCAACGAGTTTCGCCCGCCCCGACAGGCGCGGCGCCTTTGAGCGTGTCGCAATTGCACCCGCGGGCTTGAGGTCGTCCATGTTCAGTCCCCTTATGCTGGCACCAACGGCAACAATCGCAACGTCCTTCCGGGCGTCGAGCTGCACAGTATGCTTGCTGCTTCCCTCCGATGTTTTGACCGAGATATCGAAAAGACTGCGGTCCAGTTTCGCTTCAAGAAGAAATTGGTCGAGTTCGACGGGCGGCGCAATCAGACGCTTGATATCGAGGCGCACCTCGCCATCAAACTCCCTGAATCGCTGTAAGTTGATCGGCTGATCTACAGCCGAAATCGCAGTACCGTCCGCAGTCGGCTCGGCTTGCTCCGGAATCCAGGGGCTCAGGTCCAGCACTTCCCCGGACAGATCGGCTTGTAATCTGCGCCGGTCCTTGTACGCGAACCGAATATCTCCGCCAAGGTCGCTCTGCCCTGATCGCGCAGTCAATCCGTTCAAGGCGATCGTGCCATCGGAGAGCAACACCCTCCCATTCGCTGAAAACGGCACGTCCGGCAAAGGTGATTCTGCAAAAATCAGCGGCAGACGCGACAGGCTTTCGACAGCCACCTGAGCATCGAATGGCGAACGAGAGGGGTTGCGAAGATCGTCAATCGTGCCAACCAGTGCTGCACGACCACCCTCCGATTTTGCAACCAGTCAGAGCGGTATGTTTCGCCCGGCGACCAAAGGCCCAAGCGAGGTATTCGCGGTGAACACAACGGTTTGTTGCTTGATCGTCGTGCGCAAGTCCGCCGTCAACCGCGGCCACGCCTGCTTCATGTCGAGTAGCTCGAC
>DATKYN010000056.1:0-9303 GCA_035528435.1 Burkholderiales bacterium | reverse complement strand
CGGTCCTTGCGCTACTTTCACGGAGTGGCGAGTGCGCGTCAAGTCTTGCGTTGTTGGTCCGGATTACGAATGATCGGCAAAGCGGTGCGATCGGGTTCAGGAAGAAAGCGCGGCGTAGAACTGCTTGAATGAAAAAGGGGCGGAGCTGACGCCGAATGACCCCGTCACAGTTTGCTTTCTGGCCACGCTGGTCTTGCAGAACCTTCCTGAACCCGTGTTCGCAGATGCTGAAAGGGCGGGTGCCGCATGTGGGAGGATAAATTGCCGTTGAATTCATGCGTCATGAACAAAGCCACTGGCGTGGCGCCATCATCAGATGTAAATTGATCGTAGCGGTATGCGGCGCGTTTGGTGTGTCACGGTTACCCCCGTGACTGGCCGATCTGCGAGGCAGATCGAATTTGGATCTCTTCTTGCGAATGTTGCGTGAGCGAAATCGGTCAGGGGTGCAGGAAAGTGAAGTGGTGAGTTTCGACTTTAATCAGAACGGAGGTTTAAATGAAGAATAATGTCAGTTCGACTCCTGGCAATGAGTCCCGGAATTATCGATTCATTGTGAGCCGGTCGAAAGGGGCGGCTTTTGAGACCGACGGGCTTCGAGAGGAGTTTGCATATCGTGACCTCGGCCTGGCTGACGCCACCTGTGGCGAGTTTCATGCGCACATCATCAAGGCCAAACATCTTGATGGTGGGCACAATGGTTTGCATCGCCATCATATCGATCTTCAGTTTTTGTTGGTTCTCAAAGGCTGGGTGCGTTTTGCGTACGTTGAGCAGGGCGAGGTTCGCTATGAGCAGGGCGATGCGGTCACTATTCCGGGAAACACGCTGCACGAGTTGCTCGACTATTCAGAGGACCTCGAGCTGCTGGAATTGACGAGCCCTGCGGTTTACCGGACCGTGCGCCAGGATGGAACCGAAATGCCAACGCCCGGGCAGAAAGTGCGTATCGAAGAACGGACATCACGGGCGAAGTGAACTTAGAGCCGGCCCCTTGACCAGGGCTGCTGTGCCGCGCACGAGCGAGTTTCCCTTGCAACCGGTGTTATCTGCCTTCTACTGTGCGCGGCGCGGCGCGATGCGCATGACGGGAATCACAGGTGCTGCTTCATCGACTGTCGGCCTCTCTGCGAACTAGTCCGGTCGCCTCTGGCTCGGGTGAAATGCGGCGGCATACGCTTGAATCAGTCTGTTGCATCGGCCCAGGTGGGTTAATCCGCGCCTGAGAATTCGGTTTTATCGGTTAGGATATGAGAGGCAAAATTCCTTATTGTGGGGACCGTAACCATGCGAAATTCATCGACCGGCTTTTTGCATTTCCAGCCGTTTTCTCTGTTGGTGCTCTTTGTGACGATTGCGATTGCGAGTGGGGTTGTCAATGCGGAAGACCCGGACTATGGAAAGTTACGCGCTGCTATCCGGAGTGCAGACTACCCATGTGCTCACGTACAGGAAGTGAGTAATGCAGGTAACAATGCATGGGATGTCCAATGCAATTCTGGACATTTTCGAGTAGCGCGCGATGGCGACGGGGCATTCTCCGTTTCGAAAAAAACGCCTGCGGAATAAGCTGACCGTCGCGACTCGTGCCGCACCAGTCGACCGCTAGTCAAAGAAAACAAGTGCTCTGGTTTCGATGCTCTCACGGGGCTGCGCGTCGGCGGGCGCGTCGGGATTGGCGAATGCCGTGTGGATTGACCGTCGCGCTCGTTCGTCGCGAGCGGAATCAAACGTCTTGAGGAGTATGGCTTCCTTGCTGGTCACGCGGGAGTAGCAATACCATCGGTGCTCAGGGTTCAGTAAAAACGTTGTGATGAACAGCGCATGCGGGGATGCGGCAGGGTCGCACATGTACTCACTTGTAAACTCGAAATGCGAAAATGCCCCGAGTGGCAGTCGCGTGGCAAAGGGGTTCGCGCAGATCAGGTAATTACAGACTATGCAAGACATGAACAGGTTTGCATTTGGGGGCAGGTTAGCGTCATGCCACCAAGAGGGTAGTCAGGCTAGACGTGTCCGAGAAGTCAATGCGTCACCGATCTACAATCAAGCCTGCTGCACTGATTTCCGAGACATGGGTGCGAACATAGAACTTTCTACTGGCAGGCATGAGGAATTGGTTGGCATCACCGACCGCGTGGGCTGCATCGGAGTGGTTTGCGGGATGGGCTGTGCGGGGTTTACGCACATGGCGCGACGGCTGCTGTCATGATCCAGAAGAACTGGGATTCGAGCGTGTCGAGTGATGTGGGCAACTTCCTGCGCGAATGGATTCCGCCCGGTGTCCGGTTGTACGACCAACAGGATAATAACGGCGACGCACACGTCAAGGCGGGTCTGGTTGGAACCCCCGGGCTGATTCCCTTGGCCGACGGCAAGCTTAGGCTATCGCGATGGCAAGGCGTGTTCTTCTGCGAGTTCGACGGACCGCGCCGAGACCGGCGAGTGATCGTGACCGTGATGGGCGACGTCTCCTGAGGACACGTCGGCCTGAAATTTGCATGTCCCACCGGCATGTCGTGATGTGCTGCAAGCGTGTCCGGCCTAGTTGCAGGTCCCCTTTTTCGCCGTCACCCACGCTGATCGACGTGCTTCCGTTAAACACCCTTGATTGCAAGTCATAGCGCGTTTTGTTTGCTTCGAAACAATGTGGTTGCCGCTTCGCCGGTACGACAAGGAATTAATAACAAGTGTACGAAATAGCAATTCAACATCGACCGGCGCGGCCGACTCGCCGCGTTAGAGCAGATTCGTCCGCGCTCGCGTTGGGTGTGGCGTTGTTGCTACAGGCCGTGCAATTGCATGCGGCACCTTACCCCGATGCAGGAACTGTTTTTCGCGAGTTCAAGGACAACAGCTTCGAGCGAATGGCGCCGAAAAAGCCGCCTGAACCCGTTCCTCAGCTGCGACAAGATGTCGAGGATACCGGCGCCACCATCTACGTCTTGGCTTACGAAATCCACGGCAACACGCAGTTGAGCGAAGAGGCCTTGAGCGCCGTTTTGAAGTCGTACACGGAGACCGAGCTATCGGCTCTGAAGTTGCATGAAGCGGCGGATGCGTTGACGGCCGAATATCATCGCGCGGGTGTGTTCGCCGCAAAAGTATTCATTCCGCCGCAAACGATTAGTGATGGCATCGTTAAATTGTTTGTGTACGAGGGGCGCCTCGATGCAAATGGTGTAATACTGGAAAACTCCGGTAAGCGAATACGCGACGGCGTTCTCTTGCCCATTCTCGAGAACAATCTGAAAGAGGGCGGCATTATTCGCAGTGCTGATGTCGAGCGCTCGATTCTGCTGCTTGAGGACATGCCGGGCATCCATACGGATGTCACGCTGTATCCCGGTGAGAAGGTAGGAACTGCCAGATTGAATTATGAGATCAAGGATGACCCCCTGATAACGGGTAACATTGATGTCGATAATTTTGGCAGTTACTACACCGGCGAGGCGAGGGTCGGCAGCACGGTCTATGTGGAAAGTCCGTCGCGCAGTGGTGACCGGCTTACGTTGCGGCTGGTTACTTCGGGCGAGGACTCGAATTACGGATTTCTCCGATACAGCGTCCCTGTCGCGGGCGACGGCGCCCGCGTTGGTTTCAGTACAGACTATCTTGACTACAAACTCGGCAAGGAATATTCGGTGTTCGGTTCGAGAGGCGAGGCCATGGAGTTTAGGGGATACGTCACCTATCCCTACCTGCGCTCGCGCCACACTAATCTGGATCTCGGTGTCGATTACGTGCACCTGGAACTCGATGATTATGACGATCTTGGCGATCTCGCGCGGCGAACTCTCAACAGCGGAGTCATTAGTATAAGTGGTGATCATGATGATGATTTGTTTGCGGCTGGCAGCACCCATTATTCGCTCGGGCTTACGTTTGGTGATGTGAACATAAAGGGGGACCAGAGGTTTATCGATTTTGATAATCAGTACCCCAAAACGGCAGGTAGCTTCGGCAAAGTGAATTTTGCCGTTTCGCGGCTTCAGCACCTTGGCGGTAAACTGTCGACGTTGATCGCCTTGAGCGGGCAACTGGCGAGCAAAAACCTCGATACCTCGCAAAAATTCTACCTGGGCGGGCCATTCAGTCTGCCGGGCTATCCGACTGGTCAGGTGAGCGGCGATGATGGCGCGTTATTCCATCTCGATCTGCGCCGGGATTTTTATACGCAACCCTGGGGCGGCTTGTTCCAGGCATCTCTCTTTTATGCGTATGGCCAGACCAGGATCTTCAACGAGCCATGGGACGGTTGGCAAGGCACGAATGCGATCATCACGAATGACATCAAATTGCAGTCGGTAGGTATCAGTGTTCACCAGGACTGGGCGCAGGGATTCGTACTAAAGGGCATGGTGGGGTGGCAGGTGGGTGAAAACAACTCGCGT
Organism: Burkholderiales bacterium; assembly: GCA_035528435.1. Taxonomy (GTDB): domain Bacteria; phylum Pseudomonadota; class Gammaproteobacteria; order Burkholderiales; family Eutrophovitaceae; genus SG8-40. The sequence continues at coordinate 4,909 of DATKYN010000056.1, read as the reverse complement.
GATCCGCTGACGAGTCATGCGGTAGACGGCTCAAGTGAGGATTACCGTGCCTGGCTACAGGGTATTTACTATTTCTAGAGATCAAATGAAAAAACTCTTACTTGTTACGTTGTTGATTAATCTGTTTGGCGCGTCACTCGCTTTTGCCAAAGCGAACTGCGAGCATTCGCACTCATGGCAGTGCAGCGGTCAGGCCGGCGGCAGCGCACAGACTTCGCAAACAACGGGGGGTATTGCTGCAACGGGAACGACACCGAACACCGGCACCACCAATACACCGCTTGGCACCGTCACACCGACGCCACCACTGATCCAGGTAAACCCGGCCATTGGCCACCAGATCGTCAAAGCGCCGCCCACACCGGTTGTTCAGGCCCCGCCGCAGAATGTGTACCCGATCCCTTCGCAGGTGATTACCGGACAGAGTGCGGTCCCCAATGCGACCCCGATGCAGGTGCCGCCGCAAACCGGCGGCCCGGTTTCGCAACCAACGGCGATCATTACACACGTCGGTGGCAGCAAGATGCATCCGCAAGTGGTACTGCACCAGAAAACATTGCACAGCGGTCAAAAGTTTGAGCAGGCCTACGCAGCGGTCAAGGATATGCATGTAGACGTGTACCGTGGCAAGGACGCAATGAGGATGCTGTACAAAGACGTATTAACAATGGATCGACAAGGCTTTCATCTGACAGTGCTCGGTATCAAAGAGCCGACATTCATCGATACCGGGGAGCCGGTTGACGCAGCAACAACGAGGGATTTCGCTTTCTATTTTGATTTTTCCAGTGCGGAGACCAAACCAGAGCAAGATGTATTATTTGGTCAGATTCTCGAAGAGCAAAGAGAAACTGGAAAGCGGATGATCGTCATTGGGGAAACGGACGGTTTCGGTAGCGAGGAGTACAACAGACATCTGGCAGTCTACCGATCGACAAAAATTATAAACCGGTTGAAGTCGCAGGGAATTCCGGATGATGCGGTGGAGCTTCGGGTGCTTGTCAGATGTTGCCGCACCGATCATCCGACGCAGGTAACACTTGCGCAAACCAGGGATCAGCGTGTTACCTGGGTGCATTTCGAGTAGTCGGCCGGGAAAACAGCAAAAGGTTGAAGATTCGGCAGCGACGGTATTCGCGGGTAATTAAGTTAGCATCGTGGGCGACAGTTCGTATCGCGCAAGACTGACATCGCCGAGCGGCGGCTCCAACGAAAAGATGGAGAATCCAATAATGAAGACCAATGTCAATTCGGCCCCTGCCCGGAAATTCCGAAATTATTGATTCGTTGTGAGCCGGTCCAGGGGGTCAGAGGTCGAGACCCACGGCCTGCGAGAGGAATTCGTTTCCCGTCACCCGGTCTGGCGGATGCAACGCTTGGTGACGTTCACACGCCCATCATCAAGGCCAGGCATCTCGACGGCGGGCACAACAGCCATGCGCCGGCATCATATAGGCCTCCAGTTCCTGATGGTGCTTAAAGGCTGGGTTCGCTTCGCGTACGTTGATTAAGGGAATGTGCTCTATGAGCGGGGTGATGCGGTTACCGTTCCTGGTAATAAACTGCATGAATTGCTGGACTATTCAGAGGACCTCGAATTGCTGGAGTTGACGAGCCCCGTGGTGTACGAGACCGTGCGCAAGGACGGACCTGAAATGCCCGCCCTGGGCCAAAAAGTGCGCGTTGAAGAACGGGCGGCACGCGTGAAGTGCGTGCGGCGGGCGCCGCATAACGAGTGCAAAGGCGGCACACCGAAGCAGGCGGCCACTAGTTAAAGAACACAAGTGCTCTGGTTTCGATGCTCTCACGGGGCGGCGCGCCGGCGGGTGCATCGGGATTGGCGAATGCCGTGTGGATTGACCGCCGCGCGCGTCCGTCGCGAGCGGAATCAAACGTCTTGAGGAGTATGGCTTCCTTGCTGGTCAGCGCAGAGAACCAGAACCAGCGCTGATCAGGATTATAGTTAACAAGCTGCAGCTCGCCGATCCGGTCTTTGGCACGGCGTTCTGTGGCAACCAGATCTGTTTCGCGAACACTGGTCGCATCACACAGCGCCAAGGGAGTTGTTAGCACAGGCCCTGCGATAGAACGCCAGACGTTGATGATTGCGTAACGGTGCTGCAACCGCTCATCAGTTTCACCGCCCAATATATCGCGGAGCCGCTTTTTGGCAGAGGCATCGGTATAGTCATTGTGAACGACGGCGGACGGCTCGCGCGTGTTACGCGTGCCGCGTATGGCTGTTTCGTCGGAACGGCGGGTGTTGTCGAATACCACGACGCGCAAAGCGCCGGTGACCTCTTTCACCAAAGCGGCGACTTCCCGTTCGTAAATGTCCTGGATCTGGCTATCGTCATAGAAGTCGGTCACAGTCGATACGTGTTCGACCAGAGCGAAACCTTCTCTGTCCAGTGTGGGGGGTGGAAATTTGTCCCGGGCATCAGCAATTTCGACGGATTGCGGAGCGATTTTCGCTGCAATCTTCAGCTCCGCTTCAGCGCCAGCCTGCGACGCGAAATAGACAGGCTTTTCCCTTGTCGGGATCAGATAACCCAGATCGGTCTGTATGGTGTGCGACATGCTCAATATCCAACCAGAGTCAATGTTGCAGTGTAGTTCACTGCGCTGACGCTTGCCATCCGGCCTTTTGGCAGTCTTGGGGGGGCAGGGCGGGCGTGTGCGGCTCGCTTAGGCAATGGCATGGCAAAATGGCGCAATCTTTTAACGTAGTCGATTGACACATCCGGAGACAAGCATGGACGAGACGCTCGATCAGCAATTACAGACGCTGGAGAAATTCCAGGACGTTGCCATTGAGTCTGCCGTCACTTACGGCCCGAAAGTGCTGGTGGCGATTATTATTCTGGGGCTTGGCGTGCTCGCCGGCCGTTGGGTCAGCCGCGTGGTCGATGGTTTGCTGTTGAAGCTGGAGCTCGAGCCGCCGGTGCGACAGCTTTTGAGCCGCATTGCACAGGCGCTGGTGGTTGGCCTGTTTGCGGTTATGGCGCTTCAAAACCTGGGTGTTGAGCTGCTGCCGCTGATTGCTGGTATCGGCGTGGTCGGCGCCGGTGTCGCGCTGGCCATGCAAGGCGTGCTCGGCAATCTGATGGCCGGCCTGACGATTATCCTGACGCGGCCGTTTCGCGTTGGCGAGTACGTGTCGATCCAGGAGGAAGAGGGCGAAGTTGCGTCGATTTCGCTGTTCAGCACCGTACTCAGCCATCCTGACCTGTCGCGCGTGGTCATCCCGAATCGGATGATCGTGGGTGAGATACTTCATAATTACGGTCGCATCAGGCAACTCAGCGTAGTGGTTGGCGTTGCGTACGATACCGATTTGAACAAGGCGCTCCGGGTGATCGATGAGGTGTTGAAGAGCAATTCAAAGGTGTTGCAGGAGCCGGCACCGCTGATTCAGGTAAGTACGCTGGCGGATTCATCCATCAATATCTCGGTGAAACCCTGGGTCGATGTGGAGAATTACCCCTACGTTCCCAGCGAAATCAACAGGGCCGTCGTAGAAGCGTTCCGTGGCAAGGCGATCAGTATCCCCTTCCCGCAACGCGAGGTGCGTATGCTGGGCAGTGCCGCCTGATTGTCAAGGCGTCGCGTGTGCGGATTTAGTCCGGGCCGTTCCGTTTGGGCATGTGCGGCGATCAATATGCAGTCGAACAGAAGGAAGACATCGTGAAATTTTTGCCAATTGCATTTGTATTGACTGTTGCGGGTGGTGCACTCGCGGGTTGCAGTGAGGTTGAACTTGAGGCTGGAGATGAGAAGCGATTTGCAATCGTTTCCCATGCCGGCTTGTCCCAGCCTATCCTGCTTGATCAGGAAAGCGGGGAAACGTGGCGGCTTACCGAGGCCGGCTGGCAGCCAATTCAGGCGCTGACCAGAAGCGGTAAAGCAGTCGACTGGGAAGATCTGGATGACTAGGCTTTGTTCGCCGGGCGGGGTGGGTCGCTTCAGGCCACCCCACCCGTAGCTGACCCGAATTCCCATTCTGGTGAGACCGCCCGGCGCGCGCGTCAGGTGACCTCACGATTTTACCGATGCCACGAAAGCGCGGATACGTGCCCGCGTGTCTCAAGGATTCACTTTGAGTCAGAGAATGATCTCGCGGCGAATTTCCGAGCTTGGATAGTGACCTTGCACTTCGCCGGCAGATGTAGTCCCGATATCAAGCTGCGGGATCAAACGCGATAATAGGTCTGTCGTTTGCTGCGTGGACTCGAGCATTGCTAGTCGAATGTCTGCCGGGAGGGGGCGTGGTGTGCACGCGTCGGCCTACTGTTTCAGACTGCCGTGACACAACTGGCACTGAGAAATATAGAGTACATCTCGCTGGCAAGATCTGATGCGGCGGCACCATCGGCCAAAAACATCCGAAGGCAATCGAGCCCACGATAGCGATGGACACATGTTTCATGACAACCCTCCTGTCAGAGGGCTACCCGGAAACCGGCCTCCCACGTCAGACCATCGGTTTTGCAACCACTTCGATCCGAATCAAGTGCGTCGACACACCCGGGTTGAGCGGAATGCGTTCGGCGAGCCAGCTGCGTTTGCCGGCAGTTGTTGTTGATGCCATCCGTTAGTTGACCAACGGCGCCAATCGACGCGTCTGTGGCGTCCAGGTTTCGAATGGCATTACCACACAGTCTTGCTGCGTCACGCTTCGCAGCGCCTGAGGCGCGTAAACCGTAATCTGTACTCACTCGCACGGTTAAACAGTTTCAGCGAGATGACTTCCAACCCGATTTTTTAATTTTTCAGGAGAAACACCATGAAATTCATCAAAACCACCATCGCTGCCGCCGTACTCGGTTTTTCTTTCAACGCCTTTGCTGCCGTTAACGACATCTCGGACGTGACCCACGGTTCGATCTCGGGCAAGCAGGAGCAGGTT
>DATKYN010000055.1:0-4059 GCA_035528435.1 Burkholderiales bacterium | reverse complement strand
GACAGCAACGGTGATCGAGCGCGTCTGATCTGGCAGCGCCGGACGCAGCTAATCTGCCAGGCGCGAGCGCAGAACGTTCATTCTCGGCCGATCAATTCACGTAACGATGGCGAAGAAAATCCGGATCGGCATATTGCTATTTATCCTGCTGACGGTGGCCGTCGGTAGCTGGCAGGCCCGCGTACGCACCACGTCGTGGAATCGTGCGCTTGACGTGGTGGTGTTTCCCGTCAATGCGGATGGCACCGCCCAAACCGCAGAGTATATTCGCCGTCTCGGAGATGAAGCGTTTGATCCGATCAGGACTTTCATGCGCGATGAGGCGCGAGAGTACGGTATTGCCTTGCTCAACCCGGTAGACGTTTATATTGGCCCGGAGGTGGACGCGATCCCGCCGGCACCTCCGGTTGGCGGTTCGGTGCCCATGGTCATGCTGTGGAGTCTCAAAATGCGGTTCTGGGCGTGGCGACACGGTGAGCATCCAATACTGAGGCCGGACGTACGCATTTATGCCTTGCTGTATCACCCCTCGACAACACAGCGCCTTGATCACTCCGTAGGATTGCAGAAAGGCCAGATCGGGGTCGCCAAGCTTTTCGCAGTGCCGCACATGACGGCGGAGAACAACATCATCATCGCTCACGAATTACTGCACACGCTGGGCGCGACGGACAAGTACGACCTCGGGAGTAATCAACCGCTTTACCCGTCGGGTTACGCGGAGCCGGAATCCTCGCCGCTGTATCCTCAGGAGTTTGCCGAAATAATGGGTGGGCGGATTCCGCTTGCGGATAACCATTCGATTGCGCCGCAGACGCTGGACCTGGTGTTGGTCGGGCCCGATACAGCACGGGAGATTGGCTGGCGCTGAACGCCGTTACGCGCATCGCTGTGTCGGCCATGACTGCGTCGCATATGGCGCGCGAGCTGCAACGCCGTGCTGAAGCGTGACAGAATCCCGGTATGGCCTGTGGGACCGCGAAGCGGTATTTTCGTAATGGGTGCACGTCTCCGGTGGTCAGGTGGGCTCCACCCGGGCGGGGGCGTTGTTGCAAATAATAATTGTTCGCAATAATATCTGGCGACCAGGCAGGCACTCACCTTGTCATTGGTATTGGTTTTCAGGCATTTTTTCGACCAGGGGTAGGGATGAATCCGGGATCTCCAATTTGTGCGGAAGCTGCGTTTCCGCGTACGCAGTGCGACCGTGCGTTGTGCGCACGCTTTGAAATGAGTTCGCGTTAATGGCTGGACACGATAACTGGCTGCGCTTTGTCTCGATTCCGGTTGCCGCGGTGGCGGTTGCAGGCCAAGTCCAGGCCGCGCAGTACCTGACCATCGATCAAGCCCAGAAGCTGATGTTCGGAAAGTCTGCTACCTTCAAGCGTAGCGACCTGAAGTGGGACGCCACCGTCGCGGCAGCAATCCAGCAAGCATCCGGCGTGCGTGTCACCAGAAACAAGCAGCCTGTGTGGGAAGTGACGGAAGGCGGCGCACTGACAGGCTATTTCATCGTCGATGAGGTCTATGGCAAGCACGAATACATCACATATGCCGTAGCGCTGGATGCAAGTGGGCGTGTTCGCCAGCTGGAAGTCCTTGTCTACCGTGAGAGTTATGGCTATGAAATTCGCAATCCCGCCTGGCGAGCGCAGTTCATCGGAAAAAAACACGGTGATCCTGTCACACTCGAAGAAGACATCAAGAATATCTCCGGCGCGACCATGTCGTGCCGCCACATCTCGGAGGGCGTAAAGCGGTTGCTTGCGACCTACGACCATGTGCTGCGAACGCGTTAAGCGGGCTCGCCCACTGTTGGGAACGTTGGTCGAAATTTCCCTGGCGGGCAATAGCGAGAGCGAACTGCACAGTGCCGCGGCGGCGGCATTCTCGGGGATCGCGCAAATTCACGACTTGATGAGTCTGCAATCCATGGACAGTGATGTGTTCCGGTTGAACAACGCGCCAGTTGGCGCGACCGTGAAGATCAATCCGCATACCTGGCGCGTGATCGAGCTGGCCGGCGAAGTTTCCCGGCTGAGCGATGGCAAGTTTGATATAGCCGTCGGTGGTGCGATGTTGGCACGAGCCGACGCCCTCAGGTTGCGTAATAAAGTGCCAGACGCTCGCGCGACCTTTCGCGATATCGAGGTGCTGGATGGTTCTCGCGTGCGATTCCGACGTGCGCTTGCCATCGATGTCGGTGGTATCGCCAAAGGTTACGCAGTAGACCATGCTGTTCGCATACTGCGTGACCTGGGTGTCCCGGCCGGCTGCGTCAACGCCGGTGGTGACTTGCGCGTATTCGGAGGCGAATCAGTACCCGTGCAGGTTCGCGATCCTGGCAACCCGGCAGTGGTGCGTGCGAACATTGATCTGCTTGACCGGGCGTTGGCTACGAGCGCCAATTATGCCGACGGCGCATTCACTGCGGCTGGCGCTGTTCTTGATCCAGGGGACGGCAAGACCGTGACGCCGGGACGCTCCGCATCGGTGCGCGCGAAGAGCTGTGCGGTCGCCGACGCTCTCACCAAGTGTGTGCTCCTGCTTGGAGCCAGCAGTGCGCCGGCTCTGCGCCACTACGAAGCGGATGGATTTCTGCTCGACGGCGAGACATCGCTTGTCATTGACATCGATGCGTGTTCTGGAGGCATCGGGGACACCAAACAGAGTGGCCGGCTCGCAAGACCAGCGCTGAGCGCGGAACGCGGGCGGAAGGGAGAGCGCTTACCAGTGCCGGACTTGCAAATCGGGAGTCCTGTGGCGTGAATGCACCGGCGTTGCGCCTGGGAGGCTGGCACCAGACCTATCTGTATGCTGTCGGGGCAATACTGACCCTGTCAGGCGCGCTGTGGTTGTGGTTTCACTACTTTGTGCGTGTTGACGGAGATTTCGGGCCGACTTTGCATCCGCTCGAACCCTGGTGGTTACGTGTCCACGGCCTGTCGGCCGCGGCGTTCATGATCGGCTTCGGTTCTGTCTTGCCCGGCCATGTCCGGCGTGCCTGGAGCGCTGCACGTAATCGCGTTACCGGAACGGTTTTCTTCGGGGTCATGCTGATACTCACGCTGTCCGGTTACCTGCTCTACTACGTCGGTGCCGAATCGGTGCGTGAGGTGATGTCAATAGTCCATTGGGCCGTCGGGCTTGCGCTTCCGTTGCTCGCGGCATTGCATGTCTGGCGCGGGCGCGTATGGCGCCATCTCAAGCGTGCACAAGCGCGTGCCGGTGTTGTCGCCCCGGATGGTAGCAAGCGCCAGAATGCGGCAGGCCAGGAGCCGCTACCCGTGCGCAAGCCGGAAAGCTAGCGGTCTATCAGAATCACGCCGGAAACGCTAACACTCATATTTGTTGTTCCGCCGCTCAGTTCCGGAGCGGGTGCAGGCGCGTCGGCCGCCATTGACCGCATCATTGGCCTGACTGGTGCACTGCTGCCCTGATTGATCACGCTGGCTTCAGCAACTTCAAATGCTCTGGCCCCGAAACTCTTCGCGATTCTGTCAGCCCTTTTCAGAAACCTGGCGATCGCCTCATCGGCTAATTCGGTTTCAACGGTGTCGCGCAGCGCGGGTGACACAAAAAACTCGATGCGCGATAACTGCATGTTTGATGAAACGGACGCAATTGCTACCGAAGCGTCCGAAAAGCTCCTGCTTTCAATTACGATTTCGCTGCGCGCGCGCCAACCGGTAATGCTGCCCTTGTTGTTTACCGGGAAGGTTCGGAAATTTCCCGTGCGCACGCGCAAGTAACTTTCTTTCTGAAGTTGCCGCAGGGTTTCATTCATCGTTTCTGTTGCGCGTGACGATGCGCCGGAAGGCGAATCGTCTTCTATCTCGACGAACAGTGTGGCGCGCATTGAATCGTTATCGACCGGCTTCGATGCCTGGGCCTCGAACTGCACGCGCGTAAGATCGTCATCATCATCTGCCAATACTGGATTAACTACAAACGGCATCAGAAAAAAAGCAGTAAGTAACGGTAGTAAGCGCATGGGGAATCTCATTTCACCTGATAGTAAGGAAGGAAACGCGGGCAAAAAAACACTCAGTTGTGAAG
>DATKYN010000054.1:0-17805 GCA_035528435.1 Burkholderiales bacterium | reverse complement strand
CGGGATAGTGCGCGTGCGGAGCTCTATGACTACATCGAATCGTTTTACAATCGAACGCGCCGTCACAGCTATCTTGGTGGCGTCTGCCCAGAGGAATTCGAAGCAGCTACGAAAAGGCACCGTTGATGTGTCCAGAAAAACCTGGGAAGTCCAATCTGACCCCTTGTTCTTCTGTTGCGGCACGCATCCCGATCGGTAGCCGGCCGCAGCACACCGAACCATACCAGGCGTTTGCGAGCAACACACATTTGACAACCACGTGACATATTGTTTCGATAATGCGCCTTACTATGCGGTACATTCCAACGGACATTGCTGACGAAGGCGAAAAAAAACTGTGAAATCACTTAAGGCGATAGTCAATTCCAGTATTTTTACACTGTTGATGTTCGCCGCGCCAGCGTTTGCCGCCGACATCACGCTCACGGTGCATCATTTCCTGTCACCGAAAGCCAATGCGCACGTAAAGATGATCCAGGTTTGGGCAGATCGCGTCCAGCAACAAAGCCGGGGGCGCCTCAAAGTCGAGATCTTTCCTTCGATGGCGATGGGCGGTAAGCCGCCGGAACTCTACAAGCAGGCGCGCGACGGCCTCGCCGACATTGTCTGGACCCTGCTCGGTTCCACCCCAGGCGTCTTTCCGCGCTCGGAAGTGTTTGAACTGCCGCTGGTACATGCTGGTTCGGCGAGGGCGACCACGATAGCGCTAAATAAATCATTCGATCTACTAGCCGACGACTTCAACGACGTCCACGTGATTTTTCTGCATGCGCATGACGGCAATCTAATTCACTCAGCCACCAAACCGGTGACTTCATTTGCTGACGTCAAGGGCATGAAGCTGCGCACGCCCAGCCGTACCGGCGCCTGGCTGCTACAAGCCTGGGGCGCCGAGCCGGTCGGCATTCCAGTGCCGGCGCTACCGCAGGCGATGGCCAAGGGTGTGGTCGACGGCGCGCTCACCACGTACGAGATCGTGCCCACACTTAAACTGCAGGAACTCGACAAGTCCGTAACCGAACTTCCGAATGGTGACCGCTTTGGCACTGCGGTGTTCATGTTCGCCATGAACAAGGACCGCTACAACTCACTGCCGACTGACCTCAAGGCCGTGATCGATGCCAACAGCCGCACCAATGTCGCGGACTGGGTCGGCACGATGTGGGAAGATTTTGAAGAGGGCGGCAAGCAGGCGCTGGCCAAGGCGAAGGTCACCACCAACATTCTCGACGCGGCGGAAGCGGCCAAATTTAACGCTGCCTCCAGTACCGTGGTAGATCGCTGGATCAAGGAAGCGCGTGCCAACGGTATTGACGGCGCGGCGCTGGTGCAGAAGGCACGCGCAGCGGTAGCCGCCGCCAACTGAATTTCCCAGGAGCAAGGCGCTCAGTGGGTATGCGGCGCTTTGCTCCTCGCCGAGCCACTGAACAACCTGCCTCACGGGAGGGTGCCGCGATGACCTCGATACTGAAATGGCTAGCAACGCTTTGGGCGTATGCTGGCGGCATCTGCTTGCTAGCGATCGTGCTGGTGACCACCGCTAACGTCGGCGCGTTCGGTCTCGACCGGATCGCCGCGCTCTGGGGCACCGATGTCTCGGGGCTGTCGGGCTACGAAGACTTCGTGCGCCTCACCATCAGTGTCGCGGCGCTGATGTTCTTTCCTTACTGCCAGAGCCAGCGCGGGCACGTCAAGGTTGACCTGTTCACCGACCGGGCGCCGCGCAAGGTAAATCGCGCGCTGGATGCATTGTGGCTGCTGATCACCGTTGTCACTGCGATGTTCTTAGCCTACTGGATGTGGTTCGGCATGCTCGAGAGCCGTGCCGACAACCAGTTGAGCCGGGTGTTAGGCTGGCCGGAGTGGCCATTCTATGCACCGGGGATCTTCTCGCTGTTGCTGTGGGCGCTGGTCGCTGTGGCGCAGCTGTTTGAACGCGATCTGCCCACCGCGGAAACCTCGCGTGGGTGAGCGCGAAATAATCGGCCTGCTGGGCCTGGTCGCATTCTTCGTGCTGCTGATCCTGCGCTCCCCCGTAGGTCTCGCAATGATCGGTATTGGCATCGTCGGCAACTACGCGCTCAGCATATACGCGCCTTACCTGCGTTTCGAGCCGTACCTCAAACAGTTCAAGACACTGCTCTGGTCGAACATGGCCAACTACGATCTATCGGTGTTACCGCTGTTCGTGCTGATGGGATACCTGGCCAGCCAGTCGCGCCTGAGCACGGATTTGTTCCGCGGCCTGGAGGCACTCATGAGCCGATTTCGCGGTGGCGTCGCGATGGCCGCCGTGGGTGCCTGCGGCGGTTTCGGCGCGGTGTGCGGCTCCTCGCTTGCGACCGCTGCCACCATGGGCAAAGTGGCGCTTCCGGAACTGGCACGGCTCAAGTATTCGCCACGGCTAGCCACTGGCGCGCTGGCAGCGGGCGGCACACTCGGCATCCTAATCCCACCGTCGATAGCGCTGGTGATCTACGCGATCATCGTGGAAGCCTCGATCCTGCAGATGTTCCAGGCCGCCCTGCTTCCGGGTTTACTGGCGGTGGCTGGCTTCATCTTGACCATCACTGTAATCCTGAAGATCCGCCCTGGCCTCGCACCGGAGCCGAGCGCGATGCCCGCCGCAGAACGACGCCTCGCTATTCGGCGCATGCTGCCGGTGTTGTTGATTTTCGGTGGAATTATTTTCGGTCTCGGCCTCGGACTCTTTACACCGACGCCGGCAGCGAGCTTCGGCGTGTTCGTGGTGCTGGTCTACGGCTTCGCGCTGCGGCACTTCACTGGCGAGGGGCTGAGCGTCGACGGTGTGCGCGCCGCGCTGCGTGACACCGCCGGCACCAGTGGCATGATTTACCTGATCCTCTTCGGTGCCGAAGTGATCAAGGGCTTTTTCTCTCGCGCCGGGCTCCCGGCCGCGATCGCGGAGTGGGCCAGCGTCAGCGTCATGGACCCCTGGATAATCCTGATCGCGATGCTGGTGCTGTTGATCATCCTTGGCTGTTTCATGGAATCGCTGGCGATGATCGTGGTGGTGGTGCCGTTTTTCTGGCCCATTCTCTCCGCCCTCAACGGAGGCGACTATGCCAGCGCTGACTCGGCGGTGTTCGGCATGGGCGCAGACGACCTCAAGATCTGGTTCGGCGTGCTCGCGCTCATCGTGGTCGAGCTGGGATTGATCACGCCGCCGGTGGGGTTGAATGTCTACATCATCTCGGCGCTGTCAGACGGCGTGCCGATGAGCGAGACTTTCAAGGGCGTGCTGCCGTTCCTGGGGGCGGAAGCGATCCGCGTCTCCCTCATTTTGCTGGTACCCGGTCTGGCCCTGCTGGTGCCGCACTGGCTGGCCGGTTGAACCGGTGCGTCATTTGTAAAAGGATATGCAAGCTGCCCCCTCACATCGCGACTCACGCGCGCCGTTTCTGATCTCGGGCGGGGGCATCGGCGGTCTGGCCACCGCGCTCGGGCTCGCCAATCAGGGGTGTCGCGCGATCGTGTTGGAGCAGGCGCGCGAATTCGCCGAGATCGGCGCCGGCATCCAGATCGGTCCCAATGCGTTCCATTGTTTCGATGCGCTCGGCATCGGCGATGAGGCGCGCGCATGCGCGGTCTTTATCGACAAGCTGCGCCTGATGGACGGGCTGAGCGGTGAGGAAATCTGCCACATTCCACTGGACAAGCCTTTCCGCGAATTCTTTCGCAACCCGTACGCGGTGGTACACCGCGGCGACCTGCACGGTGTGCTGCTCAACGCGTGCCGTCACCACGATCTCATCGAACTGCATACCGATCACCGACTGCTGTCCTATAATCAGGATTGCGGGTCGGTAACCGCCGTCCTCGATCGGCGCGATCCAGTCACTGGGCAGTGCCTGATAGGCGCCGACGGCCTGCACTCGGCAGTGCGCAGTCAACTGATCGGCGACGGCGCACCGCGCGTATCCGGGCATACTACCTACCGCTCGGTGATCCCCGTGGAACAGATGCCGGAAGACCTGCGTTGGAATGCGGTTACGCTGTGGGCCGGACCGAAGTGCCACATCGTGCACTACCCGCTCAAAGGCGGGAAGGTCTTCAACCTTGTCGTCACCTATCACAATGACGTTACTGAAGCAGTCGCCGGCGAGCCGGTGAGCAAGGACGAAGTACGCCGAGGATTCGAGCGCATTCATCCGTGCGCGCAGCAGATCATCGAACACGGCAAGGACTGGAAGCTGTGGGTACTATGCGACCGTGAACCGGTGGAAAACTGGCTAGACAGTCGGGTGGCGCTGCTCGGAGACGCCGCGCATCCGATGCTGCAGTATTTCGCACAGGGTGCCTGCATGGCACTGGAAGACGCGGTATGTCTGTCGCAACTGGTAGGCCAGCATGAGCGGGTCGAAGATGCCCTGGCAGCCTACAATGCACAGCGCTTCATGCGTACTGCGCGCGTGCAGATACAGTCTCGTCTGATTGGCGAATTCATTTACCACCCCGCGGACGGCATAGCCGCATTCCGCGACGCCACGATGCGCGCAAAATCGCCGCAGGACTGGTTCCAAACCATGGACTGGCTTTACGGCACCAACGCCCAACACGCTGCGCAAGTCACCGACTAGAGGAAAATTGCAACCATGTCTCTTGAAAAAGCGCCCGAAGAAACCCCCGAGCACACGGCTTACTACGCAAAGATCGACAAGAAAGCGCTGACCCCGCTGTGGGCGGTGATGTCGGAGATCATCACGCCAGTGCCGCGCAGTCAGTGCCGCGCGCACCTGTGGCACTTCGACGAGGTACGTACTTACCTGATGGAGGCCGGTGATCTGATCAGCGCGAAGGAAGCCGAACGCCGCGTACTGGTAATGGAGAACCCAGGGCTACGCGGCACCAGCAAGATCACCACCTCGCTATACGCCGGCCTGCAACTGGTACTGCCCGGCGAAGTCGCACCGGCGCACCGCCACAGTCAATCGGCGCTGCGTTTCGTACTTGACGGATCCGGCGGACATACCGCGGTCAACGGCGAACGAACCATCATGGAATACGGCGATTTCGTGATTACCCCACCGATGGCATGGCACGATCATGGCAATGACAGCGAGGAAGCGATGATCTGGCTGGACGGGCTCGACATTCCGTTAGTCGGGTTTTTCGACGCCTCCTTTGCCGAAAGTTATGGTGATGATGAGCAGCCCATCGACCGTAGGACCGGCGACAGCATGGCGCGCTTTGGTGCCAACATGCTGCCAGTAGATTTCGAATCCAGCACCATGGTCTCGCCGATTTTCAACTACCCCTACGTCCGATCGCGCGAAGCGCTTGAACAAATGAAAGCGCAGAATGAGTGGGACCCCTGCCACGGTCTCAAGCTCCGCTATGTAAACCCCACCGACGGGGGCTTTGCCATGCCGACCATGGCGCAGCATCTGCAACTGCTGCCAGCCGGTTTCACGACTGCACCGTATCGTTCCACCGATGGGACCGTGTTTGTCGCAGTCGAAGGCACCGGCCGCTCGACCATCGACGGGCGGGAGTTCGTTTGGGGCCCAAAGGATGTTTTTGTTGCACCGAGTTGGAAACCGGTAATTCATCACGCAGATCAAGAAGCCGTTCTGTTCAGTTACTCCGACCGCGCAGCGCAACAGAAGCTCGGCCTCTGGCGGGAGCAGCGCGACAACGCCAAAGGAGCAAAAACCTGAAGACTGAGTTCGCGATCGCTCCCCTGGACGTGACCTCGGTAGCAATAGGCGAATCCAAAGGGGCCTGAGCTGACCCGGATTATTCGGACAAGTTAATTAAGCACCATATTCGTGGTTTTGTTCAAACTGCACCGGTGACTGATAGCCCAGTGTCTGATGCAATCGACTGCGGTTATAGAACTAAATAAAGAGGACGCTACCGTTTATCCTCGTCGTTTCTCGGTCGCCCGCGAGGTCGATACTGCAATTCTCGGCCTGTTAGTCGGTCCAGTTTTCCGATGAACTTCAGCGAACCACACGGCAGCCCTTTATCGGCGTTTCGCCGAAGAATCTCCAGCCCCTCCGGTTCGTCTCCTTGTGCGAGCCAAGCTGACCAATCACCAATGCTCTCGATTTGCCTGCGCCAACTAGACTTCGTGGTCAGCACCGTATCTTGCCTGTGCCCGCAGTGCGCTTGCGCACTAAACCAGGCATCGTTCTCCGCCTTGAGCACCTCTTGGGCAAAGCACGTCCTGTCCACGCACCGAGCTCGCCGCCGGGGCGGGCGCCGCCTGCGCCAGTGTTTAGCTAAAGCGTTTCACGCAGCGCTGCCATTTCAAGCGCATTTTCCCCTGATGCCATGGGCTCGATGCTCGGGCAGGGGGTCGGCTCGCCCGATGGCCGCGCGAGGCGGGAGAGCACCTGGAAGGAGGTCGGCAGTGCGAGGTGACAAAGCCGAAATAGTCTGGATTTGCGCCGCTCAACCAAGCTTTCCGGCGTCCGCCGGTGCAGCGTTCGCCGGGAACATCAACTCTCGGAGCGTTTCGGGATCGAGTTTCTGCGAAAGCTCGGTGGAACCCACCAGGTCGCAGAGCATGACAGTCAGCTGACGGTGTTCGGCAACATCAGGCGCGAGACGCGGCGCAGTTGCCGGGGATGAGGGAGTGGCCACCGCGACATCGTTCAGTTCTGATATCGACTTGAGCAGCTTCTTGCGATGGCCAAGTAGAACCCCGAGTTTCTCAAGTTCGTCCTCGGAAACCAGCGCCAATGCTTCAAGATCAATACCGTTGTCTTCGAAGACAATGGCATATTGTGCAGTCCGAGTGACGAAAGCCATTCTGAAACGGATTGCATCTAAGCTTGATAGTCCAATAATGAGAAGGGAGACCAGCGCCGTGAAAGCGGCACAGCAACGGCGTGTGCCGAATCAGCGGCTGGCTGCGTCGAGTGCATCCAGATGCGCAGTCGTCAGCTTCAACCGGGTGGCGGCGAACAGTTCTTCAAGCTGAGGCAGGGTGGTGGCGCTCGCGATCGGTGCAGTCATGCCCGGCTGTGCGATGAGCCAGGCGATGGCGACGCGTGCCGGGGTCGATGAAGTGTCTTTGGCAACCTCGTCGAGTGCGGCGAGAATGCGAAAGCCGCGCTTGTTGAGGTACTTCTTCACCATGCCCTCGCGTGCCTTGTTCGCGAGGTCTTTTTCGGATCGGTATTTTCCCGTCAGGAAGCCGCTCGCCAGAGAAAAATAACTGATCACGCCAACTTCGTTGCGAACGCAGATCTTCTGTAGTTTCGATTCGAAATCCGCGCGGTCATACAGATTGTAGTTCGGCTGCATCGATTCGTAGCGGGGCAGGTTGTGCTGTTTGCTGACGCCGAGCGCTTCTTCGAATCGTTCGGCGCTGTAGTTTGAAGCACCGATGGCGCGCACTTTTCCGGCCTTGATGAGTTCGTCGTAAGCGCCCAGCGTGTCGGTCAGTGGTGTCGCCTCATCGTCGATGTGTGACTGGTACAGGTCGATGTAGTCTGTTTGCAGGTTTTTTAGCGAATCCTCGACGGCGCTTCGGATATACGCAGGCGCGAGGCCTTTCTTGTCCGGTCCCATTTCCATTCCGACTTTGGTGGCGATAATGACCTGATCGCGTTTCCCGCTTTGCTTCAGCCATTTGCCAATGATGGTCTCAGACTCGCCGCCTTGATTGCCGGGTGCCCAGCGCGAGTACATGTCGGCGGTGTCGATAAAGTTGTAGCCCTCGTCGACGAAGCGGTCCAGCAGCTGCATCGAGGTTGCCTCGTCGGCCGTCCAGCCGAAGACGTTGCCGCCGAATGCGATCGGGGAGACTTCGAGGCCGGAGCGGCCGAGTTTGTGCATTTTCATATGTATTCCCTGGTTGGATTAGTTGGGGTTCAGGCGGATTCGTGCGCTCTTCGCAACGGCTTGTGGAGCTTGACCGGTTCGATACGCTTGCGGCGCATGCGGATGTTGAGCATTTCCACAACAACCGAGAATGCCATCGAAAAGTAGATATAGCCCTTGGGCACGTGAACGTCAAAACCTTCCACCATAAGCGTAACACCGACCAGGATCAGGAAAGACAGCGCCAGAATCTTGATGGTCGGATGGCGGTCGACGAAGTCGCCAATTGATTCGGCGGCGATGAGCATGACGCCCACGGCAAGAATGATGGCGATAGCCATGATTGATACGTGATCGACCAGACCGACAGCGGTGATCACGGAGTCGAGCGAAAAGACAATGTCGAGAACGGCAATTTGCACCAGCACCATGCCCAGGCCGGCGACTGCGATCGCGTTGCCGCCTTCTTCCACCCCCTCCAGGCTGTTGTGAATCTCGTGCGTGGCTTTTGCCAGCAGAAACAGCCCGCCGCCGATAAGAATGATGTCTCGCCCCGAAATCTCCTGCCCCAGCACGGCAAACCAGGGTTCGGTCAGTCCCATCACCCACGAAATGGAGAACAACAAAGCCAGCCTGGCGAACATGGCAAGCCCGAGTCCGATGCGCCGGGCGAACTTGCGTTGATGCTCGGGCAAACGTCCGACCAGTATGGAAATGAAGATGATGTTGTCCACACCCAGCACGATTTCAAGCGCAGTCAATGTGCCCAGCGCGATCCACGCCTCGGGGGAGGCGAACCATTCAAACATGCCAGTCTCCTGGTCGGAATAGAAACGCCCCCATGATGCCTGATTGGGCCGGTGCCGAACAAATGCGCACGCCCTGGCAGCATCGGTGGCATGCGATGCTGGATGGCAAAATTCGCCACCGGTGATCTTGAATTTCCGATCAGTGGCAAGAGGAGTCGTTGCCCGGATGGAGCAAAGCATCAAGGCCGTGGGGTAAACTTGTTCGCACAAGAAGATACGAAGAATTGCAAAGAGATTCGAAGCGTCTGCGGACGCGGCCGGCGGGAGCGCGAGACTTGAAATCGACATATGACTACGTGATCGTTGGTGCCGGCTCGGCTGGCTGTGTGCTTGCCAATCGTCTGAGTCGCGCTGGCCGCTACACAGTGCTGCTGCTCGAGGCCGGACCGAGAGACAGCAATCCCTGGATACATGTACCGCTCGGTTACGGCAAGCTCTTCGCCGAACCGAAAGTCAACTGGATGTATCAATCCGAGCCCGAGCCGGAACTGGGCGGTCGTAGCGTATTTACCCCACGCGGCAAGGTTCTTGGCGGATCCAGTTCGATCAACGGGCTGGTGTACATCCGCGGACAGCGGGAGGACTTTGATGAGTGGGCGCGGCTCGGCAATTCAGGTTGGGGATTCGACGATGTGCTGCCGTATTTCCGTAAATCGGAAACGTTTCAGCACGGCGCCAGTGCGTTTCATGGCGGTGAAGGGCCGCTCGCCGTGAGCGAGCTTCCCGACCGGCACGTGTTGTGTGACGCTTTCATCGATGCCGCTGCAAGCATTGGCATCCCGCGCAATGATGACTTCAACGGCGCCAGCCAGGAAGGCGCCGGTTATTACCACGTTACTGCACGCAACGGCCGGCGCTCCAGCAGTGCCGTAGCTTATCTGCGACCGGCGCGCGGCCGGAAGAATCTCCGCGTGCTCACCGATGCCCTGGTGACCCGCATCGGTTTCGAGCAGCAGCTCGCCAACAGCGTTGAGTACCGCTGGAAGGGCAAGCTGTGCAAGATACGGGCGGGAAAAGAAATCCTGTTGTGCGGTGGTTCGATCAATTCTCCACAGCTGCTGCAACTCTCCGGGGTGGGGCCACAGGAACTCCTCGAGCACCATGGGATACGGGTTGTAGCCGATGCGCCCGGCGTTGGCGAGGGGATGCAGGATCACTTTTACGTGCGCACGGTGTGGCGATGCAGCCAGCCAATCACGATCAATGACGCAATTGGAAGTCTGGGTGGGCGCATCGCTACGGGGCTGCGCTATGCGCTTTTTCGGCGTGGACCGCTCACGGTGAGCGGAGGCTATGCTGGCGCGTTCGCGAGGTCGCGCTCCGACGTTTCAAGGCCGGATGTCCAGTTCTACCTGATCAACTTCAGTACCGACAAGATGGGAACAAATCTTCATCCATTTCCGGCGTTCACGGCGTCGATGTCGCCATTACGACCCGAGTCCAGGGGCAGCGTGCGCATTCGCAGCGCCGATCCCGGTGAGTCACCGGCGATTCAGTACAATTTTCTGAGCGCCGATGGCGACAAGCGTGTTGCGGTGGATGGTTTGAAGCGTTTGCATGCGCTGATGAGCGCGCCGGCGATGAAACCGTATGTGCGTGAACGTCACTTGCCGCCAGCGCGTGCGTTTTCGGACGATGACTGGCTTGACTACGCGCGCGACAACGGCGGCACCGTCTACCATCCGACGACGACCTGCCGCATGGGCCAGGACCAGCAAGCGGTTGTGGACGATCGTTTGCGGGTTCACGGCGTGCGCGGCCTGCGCGTCGTCGACGCATCGATCATGCCCAATGTGGTGTCGGGCAACAGCAATGCGGCAGTGATCATGATCGCCGAGAAAGCTGCCGACATGATTCTGTCAGATGCCGACGTTCCGGCTTGAGGACAAAATCATCACGCAAACTTGTTTCATGCCGGCTTTGAAAACGTGTTTCGTGTGAACGCAAGCCATGCCAGTGAAACAGCGGCAACGGTAAGCGCGGGGACCATAGCATATTGCACCGTCGGCCAGCCGTAACCGTTCAGCAATGCGCCGGAGCTGAACGAGGCGGTGGCGACCAGGCCGAATACCAGAAAATCGTTCAGACCTTGTACCTTGGCGCGTTCCTCTGTCGTGTGCGCCGTGGCAAGCAGGCTGGTTGCACCGATGAACCCGAAATTCCAGCCGACCCCGAGCGCGATCAGCGCGCCGTAGAAGTTAGCCAGCTCTACACCAGCAAGGGCGATGATGCCGCACGAGCCAAGTAACGCAAGCCCGGCGGCGATGACCTTGCCGTGTCCGAAGCGAACGATCAATGAACCGGTGATAAAGCTCGGTGCGAACATGGCGAGCACATGATAGCGAACGACGTCAGCAGCGTGCCCGGGCGTGAAGCCGCATTGCACCATGGCCAGCGGCGTGGATGTCATCACCAGACTCATCATCGCGAAAGAGATCATCGCGCATAGCACGGCCACAACGACGGTTGGCTGGCGAAAAATTTCAAGCAATGGGCGTCCGGTTCCCGCGCCGCGCGCCGGTTTCGGCGGGACGGGAATTCGCAGCAGCAATAATCCGGCAGCACCGGCGGCATTGATCGCGACCACCATTGCGAATGCGCCGGCAAACGGAACCGGTGCGAAAAGATCAGCTGAAAGGTGGACCACTTCGGGCCCGATGATCGCGCTTACCAGTCCGCCGGCCAGGACCCACGAAATCGCCTTGGGCTTGAAGCCTTCCGAAGCGGTGTCGGCGGCAGCGAACCTGAAGAAGCCCTGGAACGACTGGTAGACGCCGGTGAAAGCGGCGCCGGTGAGCAGCAGTTCGAAGCTTCCAGAGATCAACGCCCAGGCACTCAGCCCGCCGCCGATCGCGCCAGCGCAGGCGCCGATCAGGAACCCGGCGCGCCGGCCGAAACGCCCCATGAACAACGACGCCGCTGGTGCTGTAAACATCGACACCAGCACCGTCATCGAGATTGGTAGAGTCGCCAGGGATTGGTCAGTCGCGAGGTAAGCGCCGGCAAGGCCACCGAGGATGATCTGGATCGCCATCTGTGACCCAAGCACCGCCTGGGCGTAGGCGAGTATCGCAACGTTGCGTTTCGCGAGCCGGTCGTTCGTTGCGCCGATGTGTTGTTGTGTCATGGAATAGCTTGTTTGTCAGGGCAGCAGTATCCCACGGGAATTCGAGTTGCCGATTAGGCTGGCAGTATCGCGGCTTTCCGGAGTACAGTTTTGGCAGATGCGAATGATAAAACGAAGTCCGCAGCTGTCGATCGTGATTACGTACTGGATACGCGGGAGCGATGTTGATGGAGACAAAGTCGTTTAATCCCCAGGAGGGCGGCTGTACCTGTGCGCAGGTGCGCTACACCCTGTTGCAGGCACCGATGATCGTGCATTGTTGTCACTGCACCTGGTGCCAGCGCGAAACCGGGTCGTCGTTCGCGCTCAACGCGCTGGTTGAAGCTGCGGCAGTCCAGCTGATGCGGGGAACACCAAAACTTGTTAATACGCCCTCAAACAGCGGGTATGGACAGGAAATCATGCGTTGCCCGAGCTGCGAAGTCGCTCTATGGAGCCACTACAGTGCGGCGCGCCGCGCAGTCAGCTTCGTTCGTATTGGTACCCTCGATCATCCCGGGTTGTTCCCTCCGGATATTCATATCTTTACCGCTGCAAAGCAACCGTGGATCGAACTGAACGACTCCATACCAAGTGTCGACGGGTATTATCGGCGCAGCGAGGTCTGGCCGGCTGCAAGCATGGAGCGCTACCAAAGGGCTCTCGGTAAATAGAGGCGTTATCCGGGGTTGAACGACGCATCGGGATGCTGCGATGTTCTGTATGCAGCTGTTCTGTTTCAGCAAGCGTGGCGTGCCGGAAGAGCGCTGTTGCCTTTCCACTGTGTTCGGTCAACGCGGGAGCGTCGTAACGCAACCCCAAGCCATCTTCGGCCAGTCAGCGTCAGCGCGAGGCGATCGCGTCGCCAGGTTTCACGACGATCTCTGTGCCGTCCGTCGGGCTATGTAGCTCGAGGTAACGTCCATTTACATAGGCCAGCGGCCCGCGTCTGTGTTGCTGAAATGACAGAACCTCGCCGACGAAGATCAGATGGTCGCCGCCGGGGTATCTGTTCGCATTGCGGCAAATAAAACTTGCCGACGTGCCTTCGAGTAAAGGCATTTCAGCGTGCCCGCTGCGCCAGGCGACATCGGTGAATTTCTCGCCGCCAGACTTTGCAAACGTTTCCGATACCTCTCTTTGGTCTTCGGCGAGCACGTTGACGGCAAAATGACCTGCCTGTTCGAATGCTTTGAAACTTGCGGCACGCAGCGACAGACTCCACAGCACCAGCGGCGGGGTGAGCGATACCGCATTGAACGAGTTGACCGTGAGGCCAACCGGTTCGCCGGCGGCGTTGCGCGTCGTGACCACGGTTACGCCGGTGACGAAGGCTCCGAGTGCACGGCGCAACAGGGTCGTATCGACGGGGGGCTCGCTCACAATGTTTTAAAGGCGTAAATCATACAACCTTGGTCGTTGCCGGTTCCGGCAGTGACTCCCGACCCGACTGTGGATTTCATCATGTTTTGCGTTCACGCAAATTACGCGCAGTCGCCATCTGGCTGGCAATCGTTACTGCGATCAGCGCGAAGCCAATAGCGTCTGTGGCCAGGCCGGGTTTGATCAAAACCAGTGCGGAAATCACCAACAGTACGCGCTCCCATGCGACGGCACGGTGCAGCAGATAGCCCGATAATCCACCGGCCAGACAGACGACTCCGACGATGGCGGTGAGAGTGGTTTGAATGATCTGACCGGCGCTGCCGATAAACAGCAGCGACGGACCAAATACAAACATGAATGGAATGATGTAGCCCGTTGCGCCCAGGCGCAGGGCAGCTACGCTTGAGTCCCAGAGGTTGGCGCGCGAAATGCCGTTGGCGGCGTAAACCGCCAGCGCGACCGGCGGTGTGATCGCCGACAGGATGGCGAAGTAGAACACGAACATGTGGGCGGCCTCGACCAATACGCCCAGTTTCACCAGGGCCGGCACCAGCAAGGCGGTTTGCATGATGTAGGCGGGTGCCGTGGGCATGCCCATGCCGAGCAGGATGCCGGCAAACATGGTCAGCACCAGGGCAATCATCATGTGGTTGCCGGCAGCTTTCAGCACCAGGTCGGTAAATTCGAGACCAAGCCCGGTCATGAAGATCACACCGATGACAATACCGGCGCAGGCGCAGGAAAGTGCTACCGTGACGGTGTTTCTCGCGCCGACTTCGAGCGCGGTAACGATGTTTTCCAGATGCACGTACTGGCGGGTACTTTTTCTCAGCAGCGCGGTCGGGATCACGCTGGCGATACCACACAATGCGGCAAAGGGCGCGCTGTAGCCAATCAGCAGCGTTGCAACGATGACAACCAGCGGCAGGAACAAGTGGCCGCGTTCCCGGAGAACCTTCCACAGATTTGGCAGTTCGCTGCGCGGTAAACCGTGCATGTTGGTTCGCTTGGCTTCGAAATGCACGGTCATGAAAACCGCGATGTAATACAGCACCGCGGGGAGCAGCGCGAAGGCAGCCACGCTCAGGTAACTGATTCCGAGAAACTCGGCCATGATGAATGCCGTCGCGCCCATGATCGGAGGCATGATCTGTCCGCCGGTCGAGGCGACCGCTTCGACCGCGCCGGCGAAGGCCGGTTTGTAGCCAATGCGTTTCATCAGGGGAATAGTGAAGGTGCCAGTCGTCATGACATTGGCAACCGCGCTACCCGATACGGTGCCGAACATGCCGCTGGTAATGCAGGATACCTTGGCGGGTCCTCCGGCGGTATGGCCGGTCAGGCTCATGGCGAAGTCCATGAACAGCTGGCCGGTGCCGGTGCGTTCGACCAGTGCACCGAACAGGATAAACAGCATGACGTAGGTTGCCGATACGTACAGCGGGATGCCGAATATGCCCTCTGTACCCATATACATCTGTTCGGTGAGTTGACGCAGGTCTGCTCCGCCGATGGTCAGCCCGTAAGCCAGGAACAGGATCGCGGTGACCGGCAGTGTCCAGCCAACGGCGCGTCGTGTTGCCTCGAGAACCAGTAGTACCGTGGTGATCGAGAAGACCCAGTCAATAGGCCGCAGCGTATCGACATAGATCATGCGATTGACGATGTATTGCTGTTCGACGATGAGATAACCGCACACCACCACGCTGATGGCGATCAGCAGATATTCGAGTGAACGGGGACTGTCGGCCTGACCAGTGCGTGTCAGTGGCAGCATCAGGAAGGCCAGTACCAGTGCAAATCCCAGGTGAACCGACCGCAGCGTTAATGCATCAGGCGAGCCGTACCAGGCTATCGCAAGATGAAAAACGGACATGGACAACCCGACAACGGTGATTGCCCAGCCAATGCCGCTTTTGTTTCTGAACATGGGGTCGACTCAATCCGCTGTGCGATTACCGTGCTGGCATGTATCAGATCGTATGCCGCTAACCGCCGGCATTTTCCTTGTACCAGCGCGCCGCTCCCGGGTGCATCGGCACGCCGATGTCTTTGCCCATCGTTCCGGCATCGACTCCCTTGATCGCCTTGGCGATGGAGGTGAGATCACCAAGGCCGTTGTAGATGCTGTCGAGAACGTCGTAGATAAACTGGTCATCCAGCTCACAACGCGCGATGAAATGGGTCGCATACTCGACGGTAGGCACGTCTTCCGTCTGGCCCGGATAGGTGCCCTTGGGAATGATGCCACGCATATATCCGGGATTAAACTGCTGCATGTTCTTCAAGCCATCGTCGGGGATCGGCATCAGCCTGACGTCACGCGCGCTTGCCAGGTCCATCACGGCACCGGCGGGAATGGTCGTGCCAAGGGTGAAGAACTGCGCATTGCCGTCCTTCATTAATGTCACGGAATCGGTGTACGAGCCGTAGCTCACACGAGACAGATCGTCGAACCCGATGCCGTAGGCGCGCAGCATGTGATCGGTGATAGCTTCTGCGGTATTGCCTTTCTGTTGCCCGGCAAGTGCCTTGCCCTTGAGGTCGGCCGGGCTGCGAATGCCCGTGTCAGGGAGAGTGACTACCTGAAAGAACTGCGGATACAGAGTCGCGACATTGCAAACATGCACCGCCTTTTCCGTGAATGGCAGCCTGCCGTTGATTGCATCCACGGTGGAGACCGAGTTCGCCAGCCCGATCTGCGCCTGGCCGGACTCGACTGCCTTGACGTTGGCGATACCGGCGCCGGGAAGTATCTGGATATTGGCGCTTTCGATCCGGTTCTCGATCAGGTTCTTGATGGCACCGCCCAATGGATACCAGGATCCACCTTGCGGTCCGGTGACAAACCGCATGCGCTCATTGCCGGACTCGGAACAGCCGGCCAGGTAGGAGACAGCAAGGATTGCGGCGATAACAGACAGGGTCCTGCAGACTGTTTTGTTCATTAGCATGGTTTTCTCCGGGTCGTCTTCAGACGGGTGTCACGCGGTACCCGACACGCGGGAAATGGATACAAACCGTACCGACACGGTCATTGCTGTGCAACAAGGCAATACTTTCGCGATCGACAAACTGGACAGCACCGGTGACGGGTTCCTCGCCGCCGTCCACATCCGCCACGACGCCGACGGTCATACCTGGTTTGATTCCTTGTGGATCGCGCGGATCGGCATGTTCCGGCGTGTTCGGATCGACCGCCCTGGCGACCTCCAGCGCGTCGGCCGCGCTCATTTCAGCCGGTTTGCCATGGCCGATTGCGGCGACGCGTTTTTCCCACGCTTCGAGCGCAGGAAATTCGACCAGCATTTCAGGACCGGATTGCCAGCGTCCGCGGATAAACCACACAAGATAATAAGCCGCGGCATCGGGAAGGCCCGGCTTGTCGCCGAGCACGAACTGCCGACCGGTGGCCAGGCGTTGATCGAGCCAGCCGAGCTGGGCGCGAACCTGTGCTGCATTGTGCGGCAACTGCGCCTTGATTTTTTCGAAGTCGTAATTCGGGCCGAAGTACAGGCGGCCGCGGTCCTTGGCAAATGCTTCCGGGAGTTGGTCTGCCGCCGCGCCCAGGATCACTCCGGCGGCCGCATCGAAGACGATGTCTGTCCAGCGATTCACCGCCCAGGGCAGGCCGTCGGCGCCGCCCGGATAGAAAGTGGGATCGGGAAACCGTCGCTGCAATTCACGCAGAATGCACTGTGTGTCGCAATAAATATCTGCGCCAATCTGCATCACCGGTGTGCGCCGGTAACCACCGGTTAGCGGCATCAGCTCCGGCTTTGGCGGTACGCGTGGAATTTCCACTGATCGCCACGCGAGTTGCTTGATGCCGAAGCCAATACGCACCTTTTCTGAAAAGGGCGACGGCGGATAGTGATGAAAAATAATCTCTGACAAGTTGATTCCTCCCGGGCACCTGTTCAATGCAGGCGTCTGTTCTCTTTATCGCGTGATCGCCTTACTTCACGTCATGCGTTGTTTCTGAATGCGTGTTCTTTCCAATGACTGAAATATCCGCTGCGCGCTTCGCCTTTCGGCGCTACCTGCTGATGCTGCTTTCCTCACCCCGCAATGGTCACGCCGCCATCGGCGACGATGGTCTGGCCGGTGACAAAGGCGCCGGCACGCGATGCGAGAAACACCGCGATGCCGCCGATGTCATCCGGTTCGCCAATGCGCCGCAGCGGTGTTTGCGTTTCATAGCGGTTGAGCAATTCGGGGTTTTCCCACAGGGCACGGGCAAAGTCGGTTCTGATCAGCCCCGGTGCAATGCAGTTGACGCGGATGTTGTTGGGTCCCCATTCCATTGCCAGGTTGCGGGCGAGTTGCATGTCGGCGGCCTTGGAAATCGCATAGGCGCCCAGCATGCTGCTGCCTTTCAGGCCGCCGATTGATGACACGATGATGACGGCGCCGTCCTTGCGTTTGGCCATTTCCGGCAACACCATGTTGGCGAGCCAGTGATTGCTAACAATGTTGTTGTGCAGGATCTTGTCGAAAGCCTCGTCGGGCATGTCCGCCATCGGGCCGTAATAGGGGTTGGACGCGGCATTACACACGAGCACATCGATATGTCCCCATTTCTCGCGAGTGGCGCTCACCAGCGATTCGAGCTGGGCCTTGTCGGCGATGTTGGCGGGTATCGCAATCGCTTCGCCGCCGCCTTTTCTGATCGCCTCGGCGACGCTTTCGCACGCATCAGCCTTG
>DATKYN010000053.1:0-7079 GCA_035528435.1 Burkholderiales bacterium | reverse complement strand
GTACGGCCTCAACCCGGTGAGTTTTATGGCGGCTGGATCACCGATGAGTTGGCGGGTCCTTTCAAGGGCGAGCCGGGCACGGGACACTGGTAGTGCGGCCCGCGAAAACCTTGTGACCTGGCCGCAAACCATGCGACAAGGTCACAGAGTTGGGCAGAATTGGCATCAGATAATGCGGGAGCGAAAAATGCGAGTTGGGAAACAGTTTTCACGGTACGTGGCATCGGTTCTAGCGTTGCTGATTGCCGGATGCGCGACCGTGCCGCTGGACGTTCCCAAAGAGGCAACTGTCGCGTTCGAAGATACGTCGCAGACGCGCGGGGCTTACGAGGTAGAGGAGTGGCTTGGTGGCAGAACCGGTGTAAACGGTTTTTACCCGTTGACCGAAGGCAAGGACGCGTTCGGCGCGCGCCTGGCTCTGATGGAAGTTGCCGACGCCAGTATCGATGTGCAGTACTTTCTGATGAAACCCGATGACGCCGGCTTTGTTTTTGTTGCCGGCTTGATGGAGGCGGCTGAACGCGGGGTGCGCGTGCGGTTACTCCTTGACGATATCTTCACCACAGTCGATGACGCTGGTCTCGCGACGGTGAATAGCCACCCCAATGTCGAGGTGCGCATCTTCAACCCGATATCGCGTAACGGCTTGTTCGTATTCAACTACCTTGGGAACTTCAAGCTCTTAAACCGGCGTATGCACAACAAGTCATTTATCGTCGATAACCAGGTCGCCATCGTCGGCGGGCGCAATATCGCCGCCGAGTACTTTCAGCTCGAAACGACCGGGGAGTTCATTGACTTTGACATGCTCAGCGCCGGGCCGGTGGTGCGGGAGGTGTCCGCGCAATTCGATACCTACTGGAATCACGAGCTGGCGGTGCCGATGGAAGCGCTGTTCACGAACAAGCCGCGAGACATTGACGAGGCCCTCTCCAGACTCCGCCAGGCGATGCGTGAGGCCGGTGATTCCATTTACGCCGATGCCATCGGCACGCCGCTGATGCAACAGTTTTTTGCGAAATCGCTGCCACCATACATCGCGGATGCCCGGCTCATCACGGACGAGCCGCAAAAACTGCTTGCAGAAGTGTCGGACGAATATCAGGTCGTCGTGATGGCGATGGCGAAAGCCTTGCGCGCCGCGGAGGAAGAAATCATTATCTTCACGCCGTACTTCATTCCACGTGAACGCGGGATGAATTTTGTCCGGGAGCTTCGCGAGAAAGGTATTCGGGTCGTGCTGATCACCAATTCGTTGGCCACGAATAATCACACGGCGGTCCATTCGCATTACTCGAAATACCGGAAAGGCTTGCTCGAAGCGGGCGTGGAGTTATGGGAGGCGCGTGCAGACGCGGCGAAGATTGTTGCGGCGGACGGAGAGACCTCGCTGGATCGGCTGACCTTGCATACCAAAGGTATCTTGATTGACGGGAGGCGGATTTTCGTTGGCTCGCTCAATCTGGACCCGCGGTCGGTCGATATCAATACCGAAATGGGGCTCCTGATCGACTCAGAGGCGATGGGTGCGAGCCTGATGGCCGACGCGCCGGCGGAGTTGGAGAAGATGGCGTACCGTTTGAAGCTGGATGAGAACGGCAGGATCACCTGGCACGGGATGATTGATGGCGAGGCTGTGGTGGAGACCAGCGAGCCGCAGGCGAGCGTGTGGCGACGCATGTCGGCCTGGTTTCAGAAGATCGTGCCGGAAAATCAGCTCTAAGTCCGCCTGAGCGGTCAGGCTCTGGCCGAGTCCGGGATTTTGCGGCTTGCGCCGGGTAACGGATTGGCCCGCACGCAACGGCCATGTCCGCGCCAACCCGCCTTGGACGCAACGGTCTTCGCATCCTGCGTCACAGAATATACTTGACTGATCGTTCCAGATGGGATTTAATCCCGGCCATGGGACGAGCCAAACAATTCGATCGCCATGCGGCGTTGGACGATGCGATGTCGGTGTTCTGGGCGAAGGGCTACCACGGAACCAGTATGCAGGATCTGGTCGATGAGCTCGGCGTTAACCGGCAGAGCCTTTACGACACCTTCGGTGGCAAGCACGAGTTGTTCGAGGCGGCACTGGCACGTTACCGCGAGTTTCAATCGGTGCCGATTCGACGCACGCTCGAGGGCGAAGGGCCAGTGGGCGAAGTGCTTCGTGAGTTCTTCAACGGGATGATCAATGGGCTGCTCGATTCCGGTGGGAAAGGCTGTTTCATGGTCAACAGCACCGCGGAGCTGGCCGCGCAGGACGATGCGGTGTTCAACACATGTTCGGCAAATGCGCGCCAGGTGGAAGCGGCATTTACCGGGTTGATGGTGCGGGCTCAGCAGGCGGGCGACATTCCGTCGGACCGCTCGCCCGTGCAACTTGCCCGATTTCTGTCGTCCACCTTGAACGGCCTGGCAGTCACCGCCAAGGCAACCCGGGACCGCAAGGTTCTGGCTGATGTCGTGGAGGTGGCGCTTGGCGCACTAGGCCTTTGATTTTTTTTGCCGTTTTTAGACCAATCGTTCCAAAAAAAGGGAAAAGTAATGAAAAAGCTTCAAGACAAGGTAGCCGTGATCACCGGTGGCACAACAGGGATAGGCCAGGCAGCCGCCAGGCTGTTCCACGAACAAGGTGCTTGCGTCTACATCACCGGGCGTAACGAGAAGACACTGGCCGAGGCACAGAAGAATCTGCCGGCTGAGATTGTGGCGATCCGCTCGGATGCCTCGCGCCTGGAAGACATCGACGCCCTGGCCGCAGAAATCAAGGAGAAGGCAGGGCGTATTGACGTGCTCTACGTCAATGCGGGAATTGCCAAATTCCTGCCCTTCGAATCGATCACGCCGGAAATATTCGATGAAATGTTCAACATCAACTTCCGTGGTGCGTATTTCACGATCCAGAAATTGCTGCCACTGATGGGCGAAGGCAGCTCGATCGTTCTGACCACGTCAATAGCGGCGGATCTCGGTATGGCGACTTCAAGTGCTTACGGCGCCACCAAGGCCGCACTGTCGTCTCTGGCGCGAACCCTCTCCAACGAGTTGGCACCGCGCGCAATCCGGGTCAATGAAGTCAGCCCGGGCCCGATAGAGACACCCATCTACGGGAAGCTGGGGATGCCGCAAGACCAGGTCGAAGGATTCAAAGGGATGATGTCGGATCTGGTACCGGTGAAGCGATTCGGCTCGGCAGAGGAGGTCGCCAAGGCGGCCTTGTTCCTCGCCTCGTCTGATTCCAGCTATCTGCTCGGTTCAAAAATCCGTATTGACGGAGGATTTGCCCTCAACTGAGTCGCTGGACCCATGCGGGCTCCGGGAAGGCGGGCGGTTGGAACTGGCCGCCTTGCCACTCCTGAAAAGATGCCACACCCATTTGATTCGAACCACCTTCAGCATCACACCATGAACTCGTCAAGGAGAAATACCATGAGAAAGTTACTTGTTGCTTTTGCCGCAATGGCAGCGATCCACTTGTCGCCTGCGTTCTCAGCCGAAAGAGATGTCATTGACAGAGCAAAGCTCGCGTTCTCGGACCAGCTCCAGCTCATCTGCTCGGACACCGGCGAATATGACTGGATCGCCGAGAATGCTGTCTACCAGTATCCGTTACACGACATCAATGTGAAATTGCGTGTCGAGGGCCGCGACGCAATCTCGAGGCACCTGCGTGCACTTTCCGAGGTCGCACCGAAGACCGCAGTGGAGGACGTCACTTACTACCCCACACTGGATAGCGACATTGTCTTCGTGCAGTACGACCTGGTCTCTGGCGAGGGCCGAAATGAACGCCGCCGCGTGGCGGGGATTATCGAAATGCACGGTGACCAGATTGCAAGCTTCATACAGTTGAATAGCACGCGCGAGAATCTCAAGGTCATGCAGACCGTTCCCGCCAGAGTGAATTGAGGCGTTCCGGCCTGCAATGCGCGCTCGCTGGTTGAGGCCTCTTGCCGCAATTGCTAACGAGTGTGATAACGAAACGGCAAGCGGCTCGCCCGGCGGCCGAGTGCAAGTGCGTGCGAGAGTGCTTGCGCGTAACAATCATCCGGTAGTCAGGAGTTTCAGATGCAAGCAGTAGAGAAACGAGTCGTCATCGTTCTTGCCGACATCAGTGGTTACACACGCTTCATGGTCGATAGTCACATGTCTGCGATTTGTGGCCAGAAATACATTACCTATCTGATCGAATCGTTGATCCGGGAAATCGATGTTCCCCTGCGATTGCAGGAAATCGAAGGTGACGCGTTATTCCTGTATGCCGAAGACCCGGGTGGTGACACTGCCTGGCAGGCAGCGCTCGATCGCATACCCGGGATGTTGCAAAGTTTTTTTGATGCCTTTTACAAGGGCATCGCGGTTGGTATGGAGGCATCGGCCTGCAGTTGCGCGATTTGTCGCCGCAAGGATGAGCTTGCGTTAAAAATTGTGGTCCATTCCGGCACCGCCGTGTTTCACGAGGTCGGCGGATTCAGCAAACTGTCCGGCCCCGATGTGATACTGGCGCACCGGCTTCTCAAGAACTCGGTACCGGACAAGGAGTACGTCCTCATGACCGGGGCCGCTTACGATGCGATCGGCAGGAACATGCCCGGGCAATTCCTGACCGGTAAGGAGTCCTATGACGGCTTCGGACAGGTTAAAACCCACGTCCGCTTCAATGGCGGCATCAAGGCGCAGCACCGTAATTCCCTGTACCAACTCCCGCGCCCATCCCTGATCATGCGCGCAGAACGTTATGCGCTAAGCGAGACGAGGAACATGTTCCCTGCGTTGTACAGGCAACTGCGATCACCCGTCATCAAGACGAGTTGGCCGCGCCGCCTTGGTCATGCATCGTTGCTGCTCGTTCTTGCGCCCTTAATGACGATCATGTGCATGATCAATGTTCCGCGCCGCTTGCTGAGTCAACGCGGCCAACACAACTACGTGCCGGCAGGGAACGCCGAATCGATCTGACCGCCGGCGATTGCGCGCCAGGTAACTGAAATCCTTGATGAACGGCGCGCTGTTCCTCGAGGTGATTAGTACTTCACGGTGACTTAACGGCATCTTCGGCGCCGATCGGAATACATGGCGAGAGGACGGGACGCGTCTGGAATAGGCCCACTCCTGAAACGTCATGCGGGTCCTGCCGAGTCTTCTGCTGTCCGGGTCACTTGCCGCCGCCGAGTTACACAGCGTACTTGACCACGGTCATCGTACCGGTCGGAGATCAAGGCAATACACTCGCTGCGCTTCGATCGTGCAAGCCAGCGTAAGCTTCTTCCGCAGGACATGACCTGGCTAGGCGCCCCAAACTTCTTTTACACGGGCGTCGCGACCGCATGTGGTGCGGTAAAACTTGTAGCGAAGCGGATTCTTCTTGTAGTAGTCCTGGTGGTATTCCTCGGCGCGATAGAAGGTGCCGGCGCGTGAAATCTCTGTGTAGATTTTCTTGAACTTGCCACTGTTCTCAAGTGCCGCCTTGCTCGCCATGGCTGCCGTTTTTTCTGCATCGGTGTTGTAGAAGATCGCGGTTCGGTACTGGGGGCCGACATCGCAGAACTGACGATCCTTGACGGTCGGGTCAATGTGCCGCCAGAAATAGTCGAGCAACTCCGCATAGCGGATTTTCGAGGGGTCGTAGTGAATTCTCGCGACTTCGACGTGGCCGCTCGTGCCGGCGCTGACCTGTTCATAAGTCGGATTCTCGATATGCCCGCCGATGTATCCCGACTCGGCCTCGATGACGCCGGGCAGTTTCTCGAAATCCGATTCAACGCACCAGAAGCAGCCGCCGCCGAAGATCGCAGTCGCGGTTTCCACGGGTTGCGCCGTGTCGTCGGCGGACATGCCGGAGGGGAATATCGCTATAAACATCGCAACCGCTGCCATCAGCCGGACAATTCTCATCATGCTCGTTCTCTTCTTTCGCTCTTGATGCTCAATTTACGGGTGTGACGCTTGCGCGGATGCACCCCATGAAAGCGGCACAGCAAGAATAATGGGGACGCTACCCTTTCTCCTCGCCGTTTCTCGGTCGCCCGCGAGGTCGATACTGCAATTCTCGGCCTATTAGTCGTTCCAGTTTTCCGATGAACTTCAGCGAACCGCACGGCAGCCCTTTATCGGCGTTTTGCCGAAGAATCTCCAGCTCCTCCGGTTCGTCTCCTTGTGCGAGCCAAGCTGACCAATCACCAATGCTCTCGATTTGCCTGCGCCAACTAGACTTCGTGGTCAGCACCGTATCTTGCCTGTGCCCGCAGTGCGCTTGCGCACTGGACCAGGCATAGTTCTCCGCCTTGCGCACCATTCGAGCACGCACCGGATTGCGCTCGACATAGCGAATTGCCGCCCAAAGGTAGGTGTCATCCAGGGCGGAAGAGAAGAATCGCCCTTGCCACAGATGGCCTTTCCAGCCGTGACTGCGGTTGATGCGTTGCGCATAGCGCATGTGCAAAGGTTTAAGGGCTCTTTGCAAACCATCCTCGGTCCTTGGCACTGCGACCAAGTGGATGTGGTTGGTCATCAAGCAATAGGCCAGAATCTCAACGTCGCTTTTGCCGGCGTACTCGCTTAGCCAATCCAGATAGGCGTGGCGATCCTCATCGGTAAAGAACACCGGGTCGCGACGGTTGCCACGTTGCGTGATGTGATGTGGGACCTGGGCGAATACGGACCGGGCTAATCTCGGCATCGCAAGAATTTATCACAGGAAAAAAGGGTAGCGTCCCCTTTATCGTCCTTTACAGGAGAAAAGGGTAGCGTCCCCTTTATCGTCCTCCTTTTTATCGTCCTTTGATGAGCCGGTCCGGACACGCACAGTTGCGTCGCGCATTGTACATGCCAGGCTTAGTGGCAAGGAGACACAATCCAGTACTCAAGGATTTTGGGAACGGACTCACTGAAACAGGACTCGCGCCAACGGCAGTCGTGGGCGCGTTGATGCGCAGACTGGCACATCTGATTTGCGGGGTGATCAACTCGGGCAATCCGTTCGATCCAAGCATCGCTACATCGCGGCTTGACTTGCAAGACGGTATCTGACCCCTTGTTCTTCTGTTGCGGCACGCATCCCGATCAGTAGCCGGCCGCAGCACACCGAACCA
>DATKYN010000052.1:0-7653 GCA_035528435.1 Burkholderiales bacterium | reverse complement strand
TTACGCCATATTGCGAGCCGACGCGGTAGTTGTCCCGGTGAGCCCGATGAACGTAACCGACGAGCTGGTGCATTATCTGGCCGACAGCGGCGCGACTACTGCACTGATCGGCCAGGAGGTCTACAAACATTTCCGGCAACTGATCGGAAAAACGGTCGAGCACCTCGTCGTCGCCAGCTACGCCGATTACCTGCCCGGCGACTCCGACATTACGGTGCCCGTTTTCGTAACCGAGCAACGGCTGAGCGCGTCCCAACCCGGCGTAGTGACCTGGGTTGATGCCCTCGCCAAGCAATGCTCGCCGCAGCCACAAACGTCGCAACCAGATGATCTGGCCGCGATACTGTATACCTCCGGCACAACCGGGAATCCGAAAGGTTGTATGCATACGCACCGCAGCATCATGACCACCACGGTGGGTGCGGTGCTTTGGGAAGGGGTAACGGCGGACTCGGTAGCGCTGGCAACAGCGCCCATGTTTCACGTAACCGGAATGCAGCATAGCCTGAATGCATCGATCTATGCCGGCGCAACGATTGCGATCCTGCCGCGTTGGGATCCTGAAATCGCCGGTTACATGATCGAGCGCTATGGCTGTACTCACTGGGCTAATGTTCCGACCATGGTGGTAGACCTTCTGGCCCACCCGTCGATGCAAAAACGCGATCTGGGATCACTTCAGAACATATTTGGTGGCGGCAGCTCGATGCCCGAGCCTGTTGCGCAAAAACTCTATGAGCGCTGTGGCATTCGTTACATGGAAGGCTACGGCATGACAGAAACAATTTCACAAACACACATGAACCCGCACCAGGATCTTCGAAAACAATGCCTGGGTATACCAACGTTTGACACCGTATCGACGGTGATCGATCCACAAACCCTGAAGGAGGTCGGACCAAACGAAATCGGAGAGATCATCTCCAGCGGACCGCAGCTGATGCAGGGCTACTGGCAGCGCGACGATGCCAACAAGGAAGCGTTTCTCGAAATTGACGGCCAGCGTTTCTTTCGGACCGGCGATCTGGGGCGTTACGATGAAGACGGGTTTTTTTATATCGCGGATCGTCTCAAGCGCATGATTAACGCGGCCGGCTACAAGGTATGGCCAGCGGAGCTGGAAGCAACCCTGTACAAGCACCCGCAGATCAAGGAAGTCGCCATCATCTCTTCGCCTGACAAGCGTCGCGGCGAAACGGTCAAGGCGGTCGTGGTGCCGGCGGAGGAAGCCAGGGGCAAGATCACGCCTGAAGAAATCATTGCCTGGTCGCGAGAGCACATGGCGGCCTACAAGATTCCGCGAATAGTCGAGTTTGCCGATGCGCTGCCGCGCTCTGCGACCGGTAAGATCCAGTGGCGTGAACTGCAGGAAAAGGAATGGCAAGGGAACCCCGCTGCCGGGCAGCAACCGCAATCGGGGAAAGCAAACGACAACAAGCCCTGACGACGAGCCGCAAGGATGCTGCCTGACAAGGGAATCCGATGCAGGAAGACGCCCGTGTTACAGCATTTGGCCTGCTGGCTGCCACTGCCTGCTCGCGCACTGAAATGGCAGGTATGGCTCAAGCACCGCGACAACGCAAAAATGCACTGACCCGGAAATTTGTCGGCTGCTGCCTCCTCGCGGACTTGCCCCGCCCTTGCAGGGGATGTCGTCACCGTTAGCATTGCCATAATTTGGGAACAACACACGAAACCAGGATAACGCCATGACCAATCCATCGACCCCGGCCGTACTCGACAGCGCCCTTGAGAAAGACATACTTGATGCAGCCGATGCCGGCAATGATGACCTGCTCTCGCTCACACAAACACTGGTCGGGTTTTCCAGCTTGCTCGGTGATGAGGGCCCGGCACAGGATTTCATGGAAGGTTTGTTCCGCGGCATGGGCTTGAAGGTCGATCGCTTCGAGGTTACCGATGAGGAATTGAGCAAGGTCCCGGGATATTCACCGGCGGTAGGACACTGGTACAACCACGATAACGTTGTCGCCACCCACACGCCAGGAAACCCGACCGGAAATTCGCTGATTCTCAATGGCCATATCGACGTTGTGCCGGTCGGTGCCGAAGAACTCTGGAGCACGCCTCCATTCGAACCCACGGTTAGGGAAGACCGTTTGTATGGCCGCGGCAGTGGCGACATGAAAGCGGGCATTGCGGCCTATCTGAGTGCCTTTCGCACGCTCACCAGTCTCGGCTTGCAGCCTGCTGCGCCGGTTTTTCTGCAGTCGGTTGTAGAGGAAGAATGCACCGGCAACGGCGCCCTTGCCTGCCTGCATCGGGGTTACACCGCCGATGCCGCGGTGATCCCGGAACCATTTCAGGAAACCATTATGTCGGCACAGGGCGGCGTGATGTGGCTGCAGGTCGAGGTAACGGGCAAACCCGCGCACGTGCTCCACGATACAGATGGCCTGAACGCGATCGAATCTGCATTCGCACTCTGGAGCGGCTTGAAGACGCTTGCCGACGAGTGGAACCAGCCGGGAAACCGACATCCTGCCTTTGCGGAACTGGATACCCCCATCAAGTTCAATCTCGGCAAGATTCGCGGCGGTGAATGGGCGTCGTCACTGGCAACACGTTGTGTGATGGATATTCGCTGCGGCTTTTACCCGGGCATCGCTACCGCCAGGGTGCGAAAAGATGTCGAGCGGCGTCTCGAAAAGACTGCGCAAGCTGATCCGCGCCTCGCCGGAATCACGTTCGAAGTCAACTACGCCGGTTTCCAGTCAGAAGGATGCATTGTCGACACGGAGCACCCGGCGGTCACTGTCTTGTCCGAAAGTCACCTCAAAGTCGCAGGGCAACGACTCGAATTGTTTGTCAGCGCAGCAACCACCGACGTTCGTACTTTCCAGCTCTATGGCTCGATTCCCGCAACCTGCTACGGCCCTGAAGCAAGCAACATCCACGGCATCGATGAATCTGTTTCCATTAAAAGTATGAACCGTGTGAGCGCAGTTCTTGCTCTTTTTATCGCCAGATGGTGTGGCTTGGAGAAAATTCGGTGAAGATGATTTCGCATCTGACGTGTATCGTCGTTCTCGGGTTTCTGGCGGCATGCTCGAGTACGCCAACGGCGCGCGAAGATGTCACGTCAGCTAACGCGCGTTACGCGAGCGCCGACGACGAGGCGGCTTCGAGAGCGGCCCGGAACGCAAGCAACATGGTGGGCAAACCGTATCGCTACGGCGGCAATTCGCCAACGGGGTTCGACTGCAGCGGGCTGGTTCAATACAGTTATCAACGTGCCGGCATCTCGGTGCCGCGCACCACACGCTCTCAACTCAAGGCGGGCATCTCCGTCCCGGCGCATTCGCTGCGCGCAGGCGATCTGGTGTTCTTCGACCAGGAGGGGCGCAAGTATTCCCATGTCGGCATCTACATCGGCGATGGCCGTTTCGTGCACGCCCCCTCAAGTGGAAAGAAGGTACGCGTCGACCGGCTCGACAAGCGTTACTGGGAAAAACACTTCGTCGCCGCACGGCGCATGTAACCGGCATTTCCGGAACTTCATGCCATTGGCGCTGTCGCCAATGTTAACAACGGTTTATTGCACAGAAGCCGGAACCACGGGCGCAAAGTCTGGTCACATCCATCACTAACCAGGCAGTGCAAATGCCGACATTTGCATGTTGGCGATCCACGCCCACTTTTCCGAGTTGGGCCACCCGGGGTTCTGGTCGTAGCGGCATTGCGCCGCGAACATCACTAATCGAGATGGAGATGACTCATGTTGCTCAGACACAAACTATCTAAATGGTTACTGGCGGCGGCTATTCCGGCTGTCGTAGGCGCGTATTACGCGATAGCGCTTCCGAGTGCATCGCAGGCACAACCGCCATCCGGGGACCAAATCACGCAGCAGCAATCGGCCGACGCGCCACTGGTCACGGGTTTGCCGGATTTCACAGCTCTGGTCGAGCGTTTCGGTCCCTCAGTTGTTCATGTCTCGGTAACGGGTAAAAACAAACCTGTCGCCAACGCCAATCCGATGCCAGGCGTTCCCGAAGACAGCCCCTTTTACGAATTCTTCCGGCGCTTCGGACCACAAGCGCCGCCCCAGTCCGAAGCGCCGATTCAGCGCGGCCAGGGTTCCGGCTTCATCATCGGCTCTGATGGCCTGATTCTGACCAACGCACACGTGGTCGGGGGTGCCAGTGAAATCACCGTCAAGCTGATGGATCGCCACGAATATCCTGCAACGATCGTCGGGATCGATGAACAAACCGATGTCGCCGTTCTCAAGATCGACGCCGCGAATCTCCCGGCGGTAAAAATCGGCGACGCAAAGAAGTTGAAAGTCGGCGAGTGGGTCATTGCAATCGGTTCACCATTCGGTTTCGAGAACACGGTCACATCCGGAATTGTCAGCGGCAAGTCGCGCTCACTTCCCGACGGCACCTACGTTCCGTTTATTCAAACAGACGTCGCCGTCAATCCGGGAAACTCCGGCGGACCGCTGTTCAATATGCGAGGTGAAGTGGTCGGAATCAACTCGCAAATATTCAGTCGCACCGGTGGCTATATGGGTCTGTCATTCGCCATCCCGATTGACGTCGCCATCAATGTCAAGGATCAACTGGTGGCAACCGGAACCGTCACGCGTGGTCGAATTGGTGTTCATATCCAGGAAATCGACCAGACACTGGCCCAGTCGTTTGGACTGGCCGATTCGCAGGGCGCCCTGGTGAGCAAGGTTGAACCCGGCGGGCCAGCGGATGAAGCCGGGATTCAGAATGGCGACGTCATTCTCAGTGTCGACGGAGAGAAGATCAAGCAGATGTCGGAACTGCCGGCGGCAATCGGCGTGAAGAAACCTGGCAGCACAGTCAGAGTCGACATCTGGCGTGACGGCAAGGAGCAGCGAACTGATGTCGTGATCGGGCGCTTCGAACAGGAAAAGGTCGCTTCCGCCGCGCAACGCCAGCAAGAGGTCAAGGCCGACAAACTGGGCCTCGCAGTGCGCAAACTCACGCCTGAGGAAGAGTCCCAGATGAATGGCGAGCAGGGACTGTTCATTGAGCGCGCCGAAGGCGCCGCCGCTGCCGCGGGACTACGCCGCGGGGATGTGATTCTTGCCGTAGGATCCACTCCGGTCAGCACGGCCGACCAGTTGGTCGAGTTGACCGAAAAATCCGGCAAGACCGTTGCACTGCTTGTCCAGCGCAACAACCAGCGTACCTACGTGCCCCTGCAGACCGGCTAGCAGCCTGATTTCAGGCAACTGGAGAACAAGGCGCATCGCATCAACGATGCGCCTTGTTTCGTTGTGCCGGTCTTTACGGATACCGAAGCTACAGAAACACCATTTCGTTGAAACAGGGATTCAATGAAGCCGGGCGTGGATTGCGGTTAAATACCCAGCCCCATGCGCTTCACCCGAGATATCGCTCACCTCGCCTCCTCGGTACGCATGCCACCAATGATCGCCCCCTCCTGCGCGTCTGCGCAATGACGCCTGATTTCAGTCATATACTCATCGCTTAGCGGCGGCATGTGACGCCCGCATGAGAAACTGACTTATTCGGCTCTGGTCCACTCTGAAAAATTAATCAATGTTCACAATGCCGTCTGTCACTTCTCACAACTGGACCAAAATTAATCCGACGGAAACCGTCATTCATTCAGGACAACCACTTACACGGCTTTGTTAATGCGGCGCAGGACAAAGCGTGCGTAATCGACTCTTTATCTCGCTGACGAAAGCCATTTTTTATTTCAGGAATATCATCGTTTCAATTCCTTTTTCACGCCGCAATCAATAAAATCACTAGGTTCATTTACGGCGTGAGCGAGTGGCCTCACTGGTCACCCGGGTAATGCCTGAACCAACCGCTGGTTAAGGGAGGCCGCGGTGAACCGATTGGAATTTGAAAACAATAATCCGGACCTGAGTCCGGAGTTGCTAGCAGTTGTAAAGGCCGTACAAGAAGCGCTCAATGACAAGCGCGCCAGGCTCCAGCTGGAAGCGACTGACAGCGACCCGTCCGCACTTGAAGCGGCGTATACCCGCGCGCGTGCAAAACGCCCGGCAAACGAACGGGGACTCGCTTCCCACCCGAAGTTGCTTGCTGCCGTGGTCGATTCCGCGGACGCCGCCATCATCAGTGAAACAACCGACGGCATTGTTCTCACATGGAACAAGGGTGCCGAGCGAATTTTCGGGTTTAGCGGCGACGAGGTCATCGGCGAAAGCCATATCTGCATGTTCCCGGACTTTCTCAAGAGTGAGGAAGCGAAACTCTGGCGACGCGTGACGGCCGGTGAAACGATCACCAATTACGAGACCGTGCGGCAGGATAGTCAGGGTCGGTTGCTGGATGTATCGATGAGCATTGCGCCGATACTCGAAGGCGAGAGCGTGGCCCGCGTCGTCATCGTTGCGCACGACATCACCGAGCGCAAGAATATGGATCGCGCGCTGATGCAAAGCGAGCGCACTCAGCGTGAGCGGGTCGCCGAGCTCAAGACGGTGCTCGATTCCGTCCCAACTCCGGTATGGATCGCACATGACAGCGAATGCAAGGTCATTACCGGCAATCGAGCAGCTTACAACCTTCTGAAGGTTCAGCAGGGCAGCAACCTGTCGCTTTCCTCGCCGGCGCAAAAAAAGCCGTATGCGATCTACCGCAACGGCCGTGCACTCGCGCCGCATGAACTCCCTGTGCAAATGGCAGCGTCACGCGGCATTGAGGTGCGCGACTTTGAGCAGGATCTTGTGTTCGATGACGGCACTGTCCGCCATATCGTCGGGAACGCAACACCGCTGCGAGATGCCAAAGGCGAGGTCACGGGCGCGGTGTCGGCAGCGATTGACATTACTACTCGCAAGAGCGCAGAAGAACAGATTCGCAAGATGGCGCATTTTGATGCGCTGACCAATTTACCCAATCGCGTTTTGCTGATGGACCGGCTGGAACATGCAATCGCGATGTCCGCGCGTAACCAGACGCATACAGGCGTGATTTTTCTCGACCTTGATCACTTCAAGAGCATCAACGACACGCTCGGTCATCATGTTGGCGACTTGCTGCTGCAACAAGTGGCCGACCGGCTGCGCGAGGACGTGCGCGAGGTCGATACCGTGTCACGCCTGGGGGGAGACGAATTTCTCATCATTGTTCCCGAGTTGCGACAGGTTGATGATGCCCGCCATATTGCGGGCAAGTTGCTGCAGTCCTTGTCCGAGCCTTACGTCGTGACTGGTCAGAAACTGGAAGTCACACCCAGTATCGGGATTAGCGTGTTCCCCGATCATGGAACCGAGCCCAGTGCGCTGATTCGACTTGCCGATCAGGCGATGTATCAGGCGAAACAACAAGGCCGCCGCACGATACGTTTCTATCGGGACCCGGAGAACTCCGAACCTTCGTAATTTCCGTCGGGTAAGTTGGCCGTAAAAACGCGATGCCTGGTAACGCCGGACCCAGCGCTATCCTGACGATTCCTCAGCCAAACACTGTGACGTTTCGAGGCGCCCATGCACCGGGACGCAGAATATGTCGACCGATCCGGTTCGACCGTGTAGTGAAATCGGCTCCATCAAGACAGCCTGGCAACTTTCGCCAGTTGCCTCAAGCGCATTCTTGACCTGTCGCGAGAAAAGCATTTCGCCAGCCCGGGCGCGCTGGCTGAGACGAGCGG
>DATKYN010000051.1:0-10657 GCA_035528435.1 Burkholderiales bacterium | reverse complement strand
AATTTCCGGGTGGCAAACTGTGGGAATTCATCGAGGAGGATACGCCTGGTTGCAGTGTTGGGCCGAATGAGTTCAATGTTGCGAAACTGGTCGAAGGAAAACGTATCGCGTTGTTTGCGTTACCGGGGGCGTTTACACCGACGTGCTCGGCCAAACATTTACCGGGCTATGTAGAAAAAGCAGAGCAATTAAAACAAAAGGTTGACGAAATCTGGTGCCTGTCCGTCAACGACGCATTTGTAATGGGTGCGTGGGGCCGCGAACATGGTGCCACCGGCAAGGTTCGCATGATGGCAGACGGTAACGGCGATCTGACAAAGGCGCTGGGTATGGAACTCGATCTTACGGCGCGGGGCATTGGTGTGCGTTCGCAACGATACTCGATGTTGATTGAAAATGGCGTAGTGAAAACGCTGAACGTCGAAGGACCGGGCAAGTTCGAGGTGAGTGACGCTGAGAGCATGCTCAAGCAGGCCTGAAGCAAGCGGGGTAATGGCGTCGAACTTGCTTCATCCTGTACGTCAGGAGGCGCCATGAAACCCATTTATCACGTATTGTCAGCATGCATTCTTTTGCAAGTCAGCGGCTGCGGCCTGGAGACTGTGGGCACCGCAGCGACCAGTGCCAGTCTGAAGAAGCAGGAGCTCGAACAGGGCCGTAAGTCTCTCGATCGGGCCAAGTTTCAGATCAATCAGGCTAATGCAACAGCCACTCATCGGCTGGAAGATTTCAACCTCGACCAGGACACAGAGGAATAAGCCGAACGGAACGCTTTGAGTGGGCCCCCTGGTTCTGCAAGATTAAGCAGCAGGTGCCTTGAACAGGGCGTTCAGACAGATGTTGGTTGAACGGTTTTGACAAACCCGATCAAGGCGTCGAGTACGGCGTCCGGTTGTTCGCTCATCAGTGAGTGGCCGGCGCCGTCCAGTATCACGGTGCGGGATGCGCCGAAGGTGGCAGCCGCTTCCCGGGCGGCGCGTGGCGGGGTCATCAGATCGCGCTGGCCCAGAACCAGCAGTACCGGGCATTGCACTTTTTTCGCTGCTTCCAGCCCGCCTTTGTAATCGTTGCAGGCTGTGAAGTCCGCATACAGGGTTCCGTCGGCGGAACGCTCCATCAGGCGCATATTGCTTCCCAGCATCCATGCGCCAGGCACCCTGTTGCCGCCAAGCTGTGCGCGCGGGCTATGTGCGAACGCATTGATCATCTCGTAGGCAACGTGATCGTTGGCCGCCGATGTTTTCAACAAAGTGCCCGAGACCGGCATCGGCACCGCAGTACCGATAAGCGCGAGACCACTAATTCTGGGCGGATTGCGGGCAGCCGTTTCCAGACCGATCAGCGAACCCATGCTGTGACCGGTTATCCAGCACTGTGCCACGCCGACTGCATCCAGGAAGGCATCGAGCCATTGTGCCAGCGCATCGATGCTGGTCAGCGGCGCACCCTCGGACCTGCCGTGCCCCGGGAGATCGACGGCCAATGCATTCCATCCGTGATAAGCGAAGTACCGGCTTTGCAGTGACCAGACGCTGTGGTCGTTTGCCGCTCCATGAACAAAAACGATGGTGGGCAACGAGGCATCGAACGGTCGATTTGCGGTATAGGCATAAGTCTTACTACCGGCTACGCTGGTGTACACGGCACTCCCCGTTGTCAGGCTTTCTGGCTCGCGTGCAAGGCCCGCGACAGGTCTTCAATCAAATCATCCGCCGCCTCCAGCCCGATCGAAAGCCGCACCGTGCCTTCCGAAATTCCCGCGTTGCGTAGCGCTTCCGCATCCATCCGGTAATGCGTGGTTGTCGCCGGATGAATCACCAGCGATTTCGCGTCACCGACGTTGGCGAGGTGCGAGAAAATCTTCAGTGACTCGATGAATCGCCGCCCGGCCGCGCGCCCGCCCTTGAGTTCAAAGGTGAATACCGCGCCGCAGCCATTGGGCAGCAATTTCGCCGCAAGATCGTGATCCGGATGCGAAGGCAGTTCCGGGTACACCACATGCGAGACCGCGTCACTTGCGTCGAGAAATTGCACCACTTTGCGCGTGTTCTCGATGTGACGTTGCATACGTGGGCCCAGGGTCTCGATCCCCTGCATAATCTGGAAGGCGTTCATCGGGCTCATGCACGCACCGAAATCACGTAACCCTTCGCGACGGGCGCGTAGCAGGAAGGCAGCCGTGGTCGATTCCTCGGTAAATACCATTCCGTGAAATCCTTCGTAAGGTTC
The DNA here is from genome assembly GCA_035528435.1 of Burkholderiales bacterium. Classification (GTDB taxonomy): domain Bacteria; phylum Pseudomonadota; class Gammaproteobacteria; order Burkholderiales; family Eutrophovitaceae; genus SG8-40. The sequence continues at coordinate 8,428 of DATKYN010000051.1, read as the reverse complement.
GGTCAATGTCGGAAACTTGCCCGACTTGTCCCAGTCGAAGCTGCCGCCATCGACCACCAGGCCGCCAATCGCCACACCGTGGCCACCGAGAAACTTGGTTGCCGAATGAAATATCAGGTCGGCGCCGAGTTCGAACGGCCGCATCAGATGGGGTGGGGTGAATGTTGAATCGACAAGCACGGGCAGTCCCGCGTCGTGGGCGAGTGCGGCAATGCGTGGAATGTCGAGCACATCCAGGCCCGGGTTACCGAGGGTTTCACCAAACACGAGACGTGTCTCCGGCCGGATCGCTGCACGGAATGCGTCAACGTCACGCGGGTTGACGAAAGTTGTTTCGATACCGAAGCGCGGCAGCGTATAGCTCAGCAAATTGTGCGAACCGCCATAGAGCGAACCCGATGCCACAATGTGCGAGCCAGCGTTCATCAGTGTCGTGATTGCCAGGTGCAGCGCCGCCTGGCCGCTTGCCGTTGCAATGGCTCCAACGCCGCCCTCGAGCGCAGCGATTCGTTCCTCGAGGGCAGAATTGGTCGGGTTCGATATGCGCGAATAGACGTGCCCGGCACGTTCCATATTGAACAACGATGCCGCATGGTCGGTGTCCGGAAACACGTACGAAGTCGTGTAGTAAATTGGCTGGGCACGCGCGCCGAACTCTGAATCTGGCTGCTGGCCGGCGTGCAGACCCAGGGTATCGAGTCGGTATGATTTCGGAGTCGCCATCCTTTTGGTATCAGTATCGTTCAGGTCGCTCAGAACAGCGCGCCGCGCGCCGTAATGGGCCAAACGGCTTCAACGGTCTGGCCGCGATAGCCGACGATCCAGTCGTGGAGATTAACCGTCGGGTCGCAATGCCCGGGGATGAGCCGCAGCTTGTGTCCCAGTGGGTAGCTGGAGGCATCGTCAACGCGAAGCACCCCATGTTCGTCGGAGGCGCCGAGATACTCCGCACCGGCCTGCGCAACGACCGGCATGCCGGAGTCCACCGACAGCGCTTTCAGACCCGCATCCACGATCGCGCGACCGGGTTTCGTGTGACTCATGACGCTGGTCCACACGAACAGGCTATGTGAAAACACCTGCACCGTCTCGCCGTCCTCGCGAAGATTTCTCGCGTAGTCGGCGTCCATGAATATGTAGGAGCCGGGCTGTAGTTCGTTGTAAACCCCGCTCGCTGCTTCCAGCAGGTAAGTGCCGGTGCCGGCGCCAGTCACAATCTCGCATTTGATTCCTGCTGCTTCGAGTAGCGCTGTCGTGTCGCTGACCATTTGCACGGCGCGTGCGATCAGAACCTGGCGTTCCTCTGCAGAGCGCACGTGCTGGGCAGCGCCTTGATAGGCGTGAATCCCCCTGAAGCGCAGATGGGTACTTGAAACGACTGTCCTGGCGAGCGCGCTGGCGGCTTTCCCCGGGGGCACGCCACAGCGGTTGGCCCCGACGTTGACCTCAACCAGTACGTTCAGCGTAACCTTGTGCCGCGCGGCGGCGTCGTTCAATGCCGCAACGTTCGCCGCGTCGTCAACGAGCACGCTGACGCGCACGCGCTGTGCCAGTGCCATCAGACGTTCAATCTTGCGCGCACCAACCACCTGGTTACTGATCAACACGTCCGGAATGCCGCCTGCAACCATCGCTTCTGCCTCGGTCACTTTCTGGCAGCATACGCCCACGGCTCCGTGTGCCATCTGACGCAAAGCGATTTCGGGGCACTTGTGCGACTTGGCGTGAGGCCGGAGGCGGATCTGTTTTCCCGCCAGCGACGCGTCCATACGGTCCAGATTGCTGTCAAAAGCAGCCAGATCGAGCAGCAGAGCGGGCGTGTCGACTTCAGCGACCGGCATGCCGGGTTCGGCGGGGCAAGGTATATGGAAACTCATCGTGTGCTTTCCTGAAGTGTTGCCGGGTGAGTGGCCAGCATGAGGCGGCTACCCCCGTGTTATTACTGCCGCCCGTCGAATCGGCGGCACACATCGGGAACGACTACTGGTCACGGCCCTTGCGGCAGTCGGAGCGCATTACGTTGCCGGCGCTCACGACGGTCCAGTTATTACCGTAGTTCCCGTAAACCAGGTCCAGAATAATATCCAGGTTTTTCCTCTCGACCGGATCGCCGTAATCCCGCTCATCGAGCTTGATCTTCGCTTCATCGTAGCTGACATGAGATTTGCGCCATGTCATTGCCTCAGACGCAAAGGCGCCAATGTCATCGCAGGTCATGGTGCCCAGTGGATAGGGCGCGGCTCGGGCACCAAAGGTGGCAATCGCGAGAGTGAGCAACAGAAGATGTTTCATTGTCGTGTTTATCCGGGAGCTTGCTGGGAGTAGTATTTTGTAATCTATCAGAGCTGGGCATTGTAACCATGTTGACTGCTCGTGCCACAACCCGAAGGCCCGCGCTGCTTGTCATGGCCGTTTTTTGGGCCTTTGCGCTTTTCGCTCCGGCGCAATCTGCGGCGCAGGACTTACCGTCCGGGCTTACCCGGGAGCAGGTGTTACAAGGATTGGAGCACCCCGATCCGGACGTGCGCCGCGGTGCTTACGTAGCGCTGGGTTCCGTTGGCACAAGCGACGATCTGCCTCTGTTGTTCAGCGCCCTCTACGATAGTGATGCGCTGGTGCGCAAGCTGGCAGAAAGCGCGATCTGGAAGATCTGGGCACACTCGGGTAACGCGCTGCACGACAGGATGCTGCAGCGTGGAATCGAACAGATGCGGGCAGGGCAGTTTGCCAGCGCCGTTCGCAGCTTCAGCGCACTGATCCGGCTGGCCCCGGACTTCACCGAAGCCTGGAACAAGCGGGCAACTGTCTATTTCATGGTTGGCGAAGATGAGCGATCCATCGCCGATGTCGAACAGGTACTAGAGAGGGAACCATATCATTTCGGTGCTCTCTCAGGTTACGGGCAGTTGATGCTTCGAAAACGCGAATACCGGCGCGCGCTCGGGTATTTCGAGCAGGCTTTGACGGTTAATCCGAATATGCGCGGTGTGCAGGAGCATATTGATTCCATAAGACGGGCACTCGGGGAGGAAGACGACGATGCGATTTAGTCATGTCCTGGTGACAGCATGTCTGGTGCTGGGTACGAGCGGCGCACTCGCGGCGGGTTGGGGTGAACTGATGTCGCGCGAGGAAGCCCTGGCGCAGCTTGATAGTGCCGATAGTCGCGAGCGTCGCGAGGGCCTGGCACGGCTTGCCGAAGTCGGGACGTCGGATGACGTGCCCTATATGTTGCAGGGCTTATACGACTACGAGCCGCTGGTGCGCGGCATGGCAGAGCAGGCTTTGTGGGGATTGTGGTTACGCGCCAATGATCTCAGCGTGGATGGGTCATTTCAGCGAAGCATCGTGATGATCAGACACAAACAAATCGAACAAGCGATCGAAACGCTGGACGAAATCATCGCCTACAAGCCCGAGTTCGCGGAAGCCTGGAACAAACGCGGCGATGCGTACAACCACCTCGGGGATTACGATCGTGCGCTCGCTGATTATCAGCAAACGATCCGGCTCAACCCGTACCATTTTGGCGCGATGCAAAGCTGCGGCGAAATCTGGCTGGAACGTTCCGATGCATCGCGCTCGGCCGAGTATTTCCGGCGGGCGCTCGACCTCAACCCCAACCTGATTGAGGTGGCGCTGATCCTGCGCGATCTGGAGCAGCGTCTGGACAACGACCGGATCTGATGATCTCCGTGCCTGTCAGGGGCGAGTCGCTTTACGCTTTTTCTTGCGGCGGGCTTTTGGTAATTCGATTCCCGACAGTTTCTGGTAAACCTTGATCACCGCTGAGTCGTCCTCGCCCGCCAGTCCGGCCCCAGCCGCTGCAAGATATTGCTGGTGCGCGGCGGCGGTCAGAGGGGCAGGGAAGCTCATGGATTTCGCAGTGTCGAGAACAATTCCCAGATCCTTGACGAAAATGCTGACTGCCGACAGCGGCTTGTAGTCGCCTTCAAGAATGTGCGGCACCCGGTTCTGGAACATCCAGGAAGAACCGGCGCTGTTGGAGATGACTTCATACAATACGTCCGGATCGGCGCCACTGCGAATGCCGAGCGCGATCGCTTCGCACGCCGAGGCAATGTGCACGCCGGCCAGCAATTGATTGATCATCTTGACTTTCGAACCCATCCCGGGGGAATCGCCGAGGCGGTAGACTTTTACCGCGATCGCATCAAGTACCGGCTTGGCCTTGCGGAACGCCTTTTGTTCTCCGGATGCCATAATCGACAATTCACCCTTGGCGGCACGGGCCGCACCGCCGGACACTGGCGCATCGAGCATGAGCAGGTCGAGCGCGCCGAGTTGTTCTCCCAGGGATGTTGCAATCTCGGGTGCGACCGTTGCACTGGCGATGACTACGCCGCCGGGCTTGAGGGCGGATGCTGCGCCGTTCTTGCCAAACAGTACTTCGTCTGTCTGTTTCGCGTTGACGACGAGTACGATCACGATGTCGCACTCCGCAGCCATTTCGGCCGGACTACGATGCGCGGTCCCGCCGGCTGTGGCAAAGGCGTTTCGCGCCTTTGCGCGGATATCGAATGCGTGGGTCGGGAAGCCTTTCGAGAGAAGTGTGCGCGCAACGCCCATTCCCATTGAACCCAGCCCAATGATGCCGACTGATGGTATTTTTGTTCTGCTCACGATGATTCCCCTCGAATTGGTTTTACAGTGACGGTGCAGCCACAATTACAGTGTGTCAGTGGCAAAATGAGGGCTGCACAACATTGGTCGCATATGCAGGGAAGACACTTACCAACACGCAAGAGAGTCGCAATGCGTTTGCCAGTCATTTTTCTTGTCGCCGGCATGGTCGCGCTGTCTGCCTGCCACGGCAATCCGAATTATAGTCCCGTGAAAATGCATCACACGGAAAATGGCTTTACCAACCGCTATGCGCATGCGCCGAAGAACAGTTTCTGGAAGTGGCGATGGCAGCGCTGGCGCGAAGGTGTGCCAGCAGACCCGGATGGCGGATACGAATTTGCCTTGATTCGCCCGGACGTCGCATTTCTCGGTGCGAACAGGAGCGTCAATACACTGACCTGGCTTGGTCACGATACCTTCCTGATCCAATGGGGTGGAATGAACATCATGACCGACCCACACCTGACCGGGCGCGCTTCTCCGTTCTCTTTTCTCGGGCCAAAGCGGCATATGCCACCGCCGCTGTCTTTCGACGAACTACCGCACATCGATGTTGTTTTGATCTCACACAGCCATTACGACCACCTTGATCTGGCGACATTGCAGCAACTTGCCCGTCAGCCTGGCGGGCCGCCGCGTTATCTGGTTGGACTGAATCTGCGCGACTGGGCGACGGGGAAGGGGGTCGCCAATGTAAGCGAACACGATTGGGATGATGTGGTCAGCTTCCCGGGGATGAAGTTCTACTTCGTGCCAGTACAACACTGGAGCGCGCGCACGCCGTGGGACCGCAATCGCACACTGTGGGGCGGATGGATTATCGAGCATCAGGCGCAGCGAATATTTTTTGGCGGCGATTTCGGTTACTCGCCGGATCTGTCCGATCTTGGCGAACGATTTGGTGGTTTCGACCTTGCGATGATTCCGGTCGGGGCCTATGAACCACGCTGGTTCATGAAAACGATGCATGTCAATACCGATGAGGCGGTACAGGCCCATCTTGATCTGCGCGCGCGTTACTCAGTGGGCATGCATTGGGGAACATTCCGCCTGACTGACGAGAGACTGGACGAACCCCCGATGATGTTGGCGCAATCGCTTGCCCGGGTTGGCGTGCCGGACACGGCGTTTTTCCTGATGCAGCATGGTGAAACGCGCCTGTTGGATGATATGTTGAGGGAAAACGGGGCGCGAGACGCAGCATCAGCTGTTGACGTGAAATGACAGAGGAATCTCTGACGCGGCTACGCGAGAACATCAGGCGGTGGGCGCAGGAACTCGGGTTCGAACAAACCGGAATCGCTGACTGCGATCTGTCCGTCGCGGAGCTGCGGCTGCAGGAATGGCTCAATAGCGGTTACCAGGGCGATATGGATTTCATGGCCGCGCACGGTACCCGGCGCACACGCCCAGCGGAGCTTGTGGCCGGCACCCGGCGCGTGATCAGCGTGCGAATGAATTACATGCCTGCGGCCGTTGCTTGTGCGGACGGTATTCTCGATGATCCAGAGCGGGCCTACGTAGCGCGTTACGCGATGGGGCGCGACTACCACAAGGTGCTGCGTAATCGCCTCGAAAAACTGGCGCGGCGCATTCGCGAGGCGGTTGGGGAATTTGGTTACCGGGTATTTACTGACAGCGCGCCGGTGATGGAGGTCGAGTTGGCAGTCAAAGCCGGGACCGGCTGGCGTGGTAAACACACGCTGTTATTGAATCGGGATGCCGGTTCCTGGTTCTTTCTGGGTGAGATTTACACCGACCTTGGCCTGCCTGTCGATAAAGCGCAGCCCGATCACTGCGGAAGTTGCACGCGCTGCATCGACATCTGTCCGACGAAAGCGATTATTGGCCCTTATAAACTGGACGCGCGGCGATGTGTTTCCTATCTGACGATCGAGCACAAGGGATCCATCCCTGTCGAGCTGCGGCCTTTGATGGGAAACCGCATTTACGGCTGTGACGATTGCCAGCTCGTGTGCCCCTGGAACCGGTTCGCTCAAAGAGCATCGCTACCCGATTTCGACGTGCGTCATGACCTGGACGCATCAAAGCTGGTGGACTTGTTCGCGTGGGACGAACAGACGTTTGATCGCAACACGCGCGGTAGTGCCATTCGACGCATCGGCCACGAACGCTGGTTGCGCAACATTGCCTGCGCGCTCGGAAATGCGCCTGCTTCGCCCGGGATTATCGCGGCGCTGAGGGCCCGCTCAGACCATCCTTCTGCATTGGTACGCGAGCATGTGCAGTGGGCTCTTGAACAGCACGGCGCTGCGGTTTCGGGGGCGCGTCCCGCAAACCGGGAGAATTGATCCCATGTCACGCTGGTTGATCCTCGTTGGTGCAGGCCTGATGCTACTGGGCGTGCTCTGGCCGTGGTTGTCACGGCTTGGTCTCGGACGTTTGCCGGGGGATATTCATGTGCAGCGCGACGGCTTCGATTTCTTTTTCCCGATAACGACCGGATTGTTGATTTCGGCGGTTGTGACGCTGATACTATGGATTCTGCGCCGCTAAGGCCGTTGCAAAATCAGAAGCGGATTGAACCGGCTCGCCCGGATGTGTGTTTGCGTAGCAACGTTTTTCCAATGCGGGATTCTCAATAGAACGAACCGGAGGACAACATGAAGCGCGTATGGTCTTTGCTGTTGGCAGTCATCTTCGTCGCCTTTGCACAACATGCGATGGCCCAAAAACCGGAACAGGCGATCAAGTACAGACAGGGTGTGTTTGCGGTTATCGGCTGGAACTTCGGATCAATGGCGGCGATGGTCAAGGGCAAGAAGCCCTACGACGCCGCGGTGTTTGCGCGTAATGCGGAGATAGTCGCATTCATGAGCAAGCTTCCGCTCGAGGGATTTACCCCGGGCTCGGAAGCCGGGGAGACCAAAGCCAAACCTGAAATCTGGCTGGACATGGATGACTTCAAGGCGAAACTGGAAAAGATGCAGCAGGAAGTGGCTGCGCTTGATAAGGTCGCCAGGACCGGCAATTTCGACGCCGCCAAGGAACAGTTAGGCGAAGCCGGGCAGTCCTGCAAGGCGTGTCATGACAAATATCGAAACAAGTAGAAGACGCCAGTAGCGGCCATCCCGGAAACCGCCGGGTCCGGCCGGTTTCCAATCACGCTCCGAAAGCCGTGCCTGCGTGCACGGCTTTTGTTTCCGGTGAGTGTTCATGAACGATGATCTGAAATCCAGCAGAACCGAGTTGCACCGCTACCCGACGCGCGGTCACCACGATTTCGAGACAGTGGCCGCGATACTCGACGAGGCGTTTGTGTGTCACGTTGGCTTTGTCGCGAACGGCCAACCTTACGTTTTGCCGATGGCTTACGGGCGCAATGAGCGCGTGTTGTATTTGCACGGGTCAGCGCAGGGAAGAATGCTCAATGCCCTTGCGTCGTCGCAACCGATTTGTGTCACTGTCACGCTGGTTGACGGTTTGGTTCTGGCGCGCTCCGGCCTTCACTCGTCGGTGAACTACCGCTCCGTGGTCATGCTCGGCTCGGCAGAGCTGGTCGCAGCGGATGAGCGCGAGCAGGCGCTCAAGTGCGTCACGGATCAGATCGTGCCGGGGCGTTGGGAGACGTTACGCCCGGTTAGCGCGGCCGAGTTGGAGCAGACGATGGTTTTGCGCATGGACATCGTGGAGGCGTCCGCGAAAATCCGCACCGGGCCGCCCCAGGATGACGAAGAAGACTACGCCTTGCCGATCTGGGCCGGCACCCTCGATTTTCCTGTTTCTAATCCGGTTCCCGTGCCCGACCCGCGGCTTGACC
>DATKYN010000050.1:0-8934 GCA_035528435.1 Burkholderiales bacterium | reverse complement strand
GTGCCTCGATCGATAGGTTTACGTGAGTGTAAAAAAGCTCCGGTGGGTCAACTGGCAACGCCGCCGGCCGAAAATGAAGTCGCGATTCTACATTGCTGGGCCAATCACCGGATGGGACGTACACGCCTTGCTGTGGCGCCCAGCGGGGTACCAGCCCATTTGGACGGTGATCACACCACTGCCAAGCAACATAATTTCATGAAAACCGCTTTCATTATATGAAATGTTTAATGCAATCCACTTTTACTTATTGTTTTTATGCGTCATTTTCTAACGGGTTTTTTTTGTTGCGGCGCAGAATCGGGTTCAATACCGTTATTGCTGACTGCACTCGCTGCGACCTCTACCTTTATCGACAGCAAGTCAGAAACGGAAGGCCGCGACCGACGGCTTTCTGCGGGGCGAAACGGACCAGACCTCCGAAAGCCTCGCAGTCACGAATTGTGCCTGCACATTCACTGCTGCTTCACCTTGAACCACACGCGAAGCCACAGAGCGCGTGGAAGAGGCCATTGAATGCGGACACGCTTAACGAGGACAAACGCATCAATAAACAAAAGGGAGCACTCATGAATCGCGACATCGCAGTTACCGAACTCAAGAAAGAGTGGGAAAGCAACCCACGCTGGAAGACCACCAAACGCCCTTATTCCGCCGAAGACGTCGTTCGGCTGCGCGGGTCTGTACAAATCGAGCATACGTTGGCGCGACGCGGTGCCGAGAAGCTGTGGAACATGATCAACGAGGAACCTTTCGTCAACTCGCTCGGCGCGCTGACGGGAAACCAGGCGATGCAGCAAGTACGCGCTGGCCTCAAGGCCATCTATCTTTCCGGCTGGCAAGTCGCCGCGGACGCCAATCTGTCCGGCGAAATGTATCCCGACCAGTCGCTCTACCCTGCCAACAGCGTGCCTTCGGTGGTTCGCCGGATCAACAACACCCTGTTGCGTGCGGATCAAATTCACCACGCCGAGGGAAAAGACGACATCGATTGGCTGGCGCCGATTGTCGCTGATGCTGAAGCCGGTTTCGGCGGCGTTCTCAACGCCTATGAACTCATGAAGGCGATGGTCGAAGCAGGCGCTGCCGGCGTTCACTTTGAAGATCAACTCGCCTCTGCCAAGAAGTGTGGTCACATGGGAGGCAAGGTTCTGGTGCCGACTCAGGAAGCAGTACAAAAACTGGTGGCTGCCCGCCTCGCAGCCGACACCATGGGCGTACCAACCGTGGTGCTCGCACGTACCGACGCCGAAGCAGCCAACCTGCTTACCTCCGATGTCGACAAGTCCGACCAGCCATTCTGTACCGGGGAACGCACGCCAGAGGGTTATTTTCGCGTCATCAACGGCATTCAGCAGGCGATCTCACGCGGGCTTGCCTATGCACCCTATGCAGACCTCGTATGGTGCGAAACCGGCACGCCGGACCTCGCCTTCGCAAAACAGTTCGCCGAAGCGATTCACCGTGAATATCCGGAACAGCTATTGGCATATAACTGCTCCCCGTCGTTCAACTGGAAGAAGAATCTCGACGACGCAACGATTGCCAAGTTCCAGCGCGAACTGGGTGCCATGGGCTACAAGTTCCAGTTCATCACCCTCGCTGGCTTCCACGCACTGAATTACTCCATGTTCGAGTTGTCGCAAGGCTACGCGCAGGACAACATGACCGCTTACGTCAAACTTCAACAAGCTGAATTCGAGGCCGAAGCGGCCGGCTACACGGCCACCAAGCATCAGCGCGAGGTCGGCACGAGTTACTTCGACGATGTGGTGCAAGTGGTTCAGTCAGGCAAGTCTTCGGTAACGGCGCTAACGGGCTCTACCGAGGAGGCACAGTTCGCCTGACGGCAACTCAGTCAAGCGAAATTCATCCAGCCATACGAAATTCATCCAGCCATACTCTGTTGACGCTTGCCGGGATTCCGGCGGCGACCCTTGGAAAGATGTTCGATCACGCCGCAACGGGTTACGTTTCCCGTTGCGGCGTTATACTTCCAGCATTAACTGAAATCGCATTTCACATTACGCAACGCCAGACGTTTTGCGTTGCGCAACCCCTAGTTCAGCTGGAGACCGCATGACCCAACAGTACACCCCGCCCGCAGGAATGAGCATCAGCGGCACGTTCAGATCCGAATACGCCGAAATCCTGACCCCCGAAGCGCTTGATTTTCTCGCCAAACTCCACCGAAAGTTCGATGCTCGCCGCATCGAGCTCATCGAAAGGCGTGCCCTGCGACAAAAGGAGCTGGACGCGGGGAAACTGCCGGACTTTCTGCCGGAGACACAACCCATACGTGATGCCGACTGGACCGTCGCCCCGGTTCCTGCAGACCTGCAGGATCGCCGCACCGAGATTACCGGGCCGACCGACCGCAAGATGGTCATCAACGCATTGAATTCCGGTGCAAAAATGTACATGGCCGACTTCGAGGATTCGAACACGCCGAACTGGGACAACCAGGTGTCTGGCCAGATCAACATGCGTGATGCAATACGCCAGACCATCAGTTTCACCAACCCTGAGGGCAAGCAGTACAAACTGGGCGATCACATTGCGACGCTGCTGGTACGCCCGCGCGGTTGGCATCTGACCGAGAAGCACGTGGTTGTCGATGGCCTGCCCATGTCCGGCTCCCTGTTTGATTTCGGACTGTACTTCTTTCACAACGCAAAGGAACGCGTTGCCCGGAAATCCGGCATCTATCTCTATCTTCCAAAGATGGAGTCGCACCTTGAAGCGCGACTGTGGAACGACGTGTTCGTATATGCGCAAGACGAACTCAGCCTGCCGCAAGGCACCGTCAAGGCCACTGTGCTGATCGAGACGATTCTCGCCGCATTTGAAATGGACGAAATTCTCTACGAACTGCGCGAGCACTCCGCCGGTTTGAACTGTGGCCGATGGGACTACATCTTCAGCTGCATCAAGAAGTTCCGTAACCGCGAAGGTTTCATTCTGGCAGACCGCAATCTGGTAACGATGACAAGTCCGTTCATGCGCGCCTACTCGTTGCTGCTGATCAAGACCTGCCACAAACGCGGCGCCTTCGCGATGGGCGGTATGGCAGCACAGATCCCGATCAAGAACGACCCGCAAGCCAATGAGGCGGCGATGGCAAAAGTACGCGCCGACAAAGACCGTGAAGCCGGTGACGGCCATGACGGCACCTGGGTCGCGCACCCGGGTCTGGTGGCGATGGCACAGGAGTCGTTCGACGCGGCAATGAAAACCCCGAACCAGATTGCGAAGCAGCGCCCGGACGTCAATGTCAGCGCCAGCGACCTGCTCGACTTCAAGCCGCAAGGCCCGATCACCGAAAATGGGTTGCGGATGAACATCAACATCGGCATCCAGTACATGGGCGCCTGGCTCGCCGGAACTGGTTGCGTGCCGATTTTCAATCTGATGGAGGACGCCGCTACAGCGGAGATCTCCCGCGCCCAGATCTGGCACTGGATACGCAGCCCGATGGGTGTGCTCGACGACGGGCGCAAGGTCACGCGCGAATTGTTTAGCGAACTGGTTCCCGAGGAGTTGGCGAAAGTAGAGGAAATGCTCGGAGCCGCATATGCCAACGGAAATTACGAAGAAGGCGCAAGGATGTTCGAGGCGCTGACTCTCGCCGACGATTTTGTAGAGTTTCTGACACTGCCGGCGTACGACTACGTGGTATCACACGAATCGGCGTAACGCCGTTACGGTTCGCGCCAGCGCAATGTTCACTGGCGCGGATCGCGGGATACCCCGGACAAACAACGCGCACACAGAACATAATTGAACATGGTTTGGAAACCCAACGTGACGGTCGCTGCCGTGGTAGAGCGCGACGGGAAATTTCTGTTGGTTGAAGAGCAAACGAAAGACGGTATCCGGCTAAATCAGCCAGCCGGCCACCTTGAAGCAAATGAGTCGATTCTCGCTGCAGTGAAACGCGAGACGCTTGAGGAAACCGCGCACGAGTTCCAGCCAGAGCAGATCACGGGCATTTACCGCTGGGCAAAGCCAGAAAGCCAACTGACCTACCTGCGCTTCGCCTTTTCCGGCCAGCTGGGGCGGCACCATCCTGACAGGCAACTGGACGTGGGCATCATCAAGGCCGTATGGCTTTCTCACGAGGAAATTCTTGGCAGCGTCGACCGCCATCGCAGTCCGCTGGTCGTTCGCTGTGTCGAGGATTTTCTCGCCGGCCAGCGTTTCAGCATCGAAGCGCTGGTTGACTGCACTGGATGACGTTTGCGCCGTTTGGATTTGCGTAGAATGTCGGTGCGACGCCACATTCCCCGCTACAACCCGGCAACCGAAAAACACTGGCTCAATGCCGAATATCCTGAAACACGCAACTGATCGTTAATGATGCGCAAGCAAAAGGTAGTCGTCGGGTTGTCCGGCGGAGTCGATTCCTCTGTCGCCGCATGGTTGTTAAAGGAACAGGGATTCGAAGTCATCGGCCTGTTCATGAAGAACTGGGAGGACGATGATGATGACGAATACTGTAACTCCCGCGGCGATTTGATCGATGCAGTCTCGGTTGCTGACATCATTGGCATCGACATCGAAACCGTCAACTTCTCTGCTGAATACAAAGACCGCGTCTTCAACCATTTCCTGACGGAATATCAGTCCGGACGAACACCCAACCCGGACGTCCTGTGCAACGCAGAGATCAAGTTTCGCGCTTTTCTCGACCACGCGATCGATCTTGGCGCAGACAGCATCGCGACCGGACATTATGCCCAGGTGCGCGAATGGGACGGCCGCTTCGAATTACTCAAGGCAGAGGATGGGACGAAGGACCAGAGCTATTTCTTGTATCGACTTAACCAGGAGCAGCTTTCAAGGACACGCTTTCCGCTTGGCCAGCTATACAAACGCGATGTGCGCGAACTCGCCAGGAAAATTGGCCTGCCAAACTGCAACAAGAAAGATTCAACCGGAATCTGCTTCATCGGCGAACGCCCGTTCCGCGAGTTTCTGAGCCGCTACCTCCCCGACCAACCGGGAGACATTGTCACGCTGGAAGGCGCGACGATCGGTAGACACTCCGGTCTGATGTACTACACGATTGGTCAGCGCCAGGGATTGGGAATCGGCGGGGAAGGCGAACCATGGTATGTCGCCAGCAAGAATATGGAATCCAATCAATTGACTGTGGTTCAGGGTCATGATCACCCCGCCCTGTTGTCGGACGCTTCACTGGCGATTGACTTGAGCTGGATTAGCGGCGCTTTACCTCACACTCACTGGGTCTATGGCGCCAAGACACGCTATCGGCAAAAGGACGCGCCTTGCGAAGTGGATGCAGTGACCAGCGAGCAGTGCGAGATTCGCTTCGCGGAGCCTCAATGGGCCGTCACGCCCGGACAATCGGTCGTGGTGTACGAATCACGGGTGTGCCTTGGGGGCGGCATCATCGAGCGAGCAATTCCAACCGAATGGAGCTCGGCCTCAGCAAACACCACTTGAAGGTCTAACGCTTTAGTTCCAACCCCCTGCTACGGTGTGCTGCACGACATTGCGCAGGAACGGCAGGACCTCCTCGGCAAACCACGGATTGCGCGGACTCGGATGCAGCAAGGGCAAGAAGTGCGGCAGGTAATCCCGCCACACACGCACCGTTTCCGTCAACGTTTTGCGCCGTCCGGCACCCAGATATTAGGTTTGCGCATAGTTTGCGGCGAGCAAAACGATTTGCAGCGCGGGCAGAAAGGGCACAAGGCGCGGATGCCATCGCGGTGCACATTCGGACCGTGATGGAAGATCGCCACCACTCCCTGTTCCCGGATAACAAAAGCCCGCAGGGATGATCGCGATACGCCGTTCATCGCAGAAATGCTCGCGATCCATTTGCATCCACTCGCGCAAACGCTCTCCTGAAGGGTCGTTCCGCGGCATCCCGGTTTCGTGAACTCGTCGGCCGGGCGCCTGTCCCACGATCAACAGTCGTGCAGTAACACTCGCCCTGAGGACGGGTCTTGGGCCCAGGGGAAGATGGGCGTTGCAGAAGCCACAGGCACGCTCCTCCGCCAACACCGCATCCAGCTTATTACTCATCCGGCAGAAACCTTCCGCATGCTAAAATTGCACTCTAAAAACAGCAAGTTCCAGACGAATCGGGAGTTCGAATAACATGGCGCTATCGCCTCTGACTGCATTATCACCCTTGGATGGCCGCTATCAGCGAAAGGTTGCGGCGCTCTCCGATTTCTTCAGTGAATTCGGTCTCATCCGTTTTCGCGTGCGGGTCGAAATCGAATGGCTCAAAGCCATTTCGGCTGAATCGGCACTGGCCGAGATCAAGCCGATGTCCCCGGATTCCATCAAGCATCTGGACGAACTCGGACGCGAATTCTCTGTCGAGGATGCCGAATCCGTCAAAGCGATCGAGTCGCGCACCAATCACGATGTCAAGGCAATCGAGTACTGGCTCCGGGAAAAACTGACGGCCAATCCGGAGGCGGCGGCAATCACTCAGTTCGTGCATTTCGCCTGCACCTCGGAGGATATCAACAACCTCTGCCACGCAATGATGTTGCGTGAGTCGCGCCATCAGGTAATGCTGCCGGCACTGGACTCACTGATTGGAAAGCTCCGGCAACTTGCACACGACTACGCTGACCTGCCAATGCTTTCACGCACACATGGCCAATCGGCAACACCGAGTACCGTCGGCAAGGAACTGGCGAATTTCGTCTACCGTCTGGAGCGCCAGCGCAAACGCATCGCAAACGTCGAATTGCCCGCGAAAATCAATGGCGCTGTGGGTAATTACAATGCGCACCTTGCCGCCTACCCGGATTTTGACTGGGAAAATTTTTCGCGCCAGTTCATTGAACAGCTTGGTTTCGTGTTTAATCCTTATACAACCCAGATTGAACCGCATGACGGCATCGCGGAACTATTCGATGCCTATGCCGGAATCAATACGGTGTTAATCGATATGGCACGCGACCTGTGGGCGTATATCTCAGTTGGCTACTTCAAGCAGAAGGTCAAGGAAGGCGAAGTCGGATCGTCGACCATGCCGCACAAAGTGAACCCGATAGACTTTGAGAATGCAGAAGGCAACCTGGGTCTCTCGAATGCCCTGCTTGATCACTTGAGTGCAAAGCTGCCGGTCTCGCGCTGGCAACGCGATCTGACAGACTCAACCGTTCTGCGCAACATGGGTACGGCATTAGGCTACGCAGCGCTTGCTTATGACTCATGCCGGCGCGGTCTGGACAAACTGGAGGCTGAACCCAGGCGCCTTGCCGAAGATCTGGACGAGAGCTGGGAGATACTTGCCGAACCAGTCCAGACCGTCATGAAGCGATTCGGCATTGATGATGCGTACGAGAAACTGAAAGCCCTGACTCGGGGCAAGGGCGGAATCTCCCGCGACCGCTTGCATGTCTTTGTCCGTGACCTGCAGATACCCGAGATTGAGAAGGACCGCTTACTGTCGATGACACCGGCCAGCTACACAGGTCATGCTGCGCAATTGGCACGTCGTATTTGATAGGCACGAAGGCAAAGCGGCATCAGATCCTTCGTCCACCGTTTGAAGTCTGACGCAACACACCCGAATATGCACCATCCGGTTCCTTGAGTAATCCGATGACGGCGCACGTTACTGAAGTATCCGAAGACAGTTTTCAACGTGGCGTAATAGAAGAATCAGAAAACCGTCTCGTGCTGGTTGATTTCTGGGCGCCATGGTGTGGCCCATGCCGGAGTTTGACACCGATAATTGAAAAGCTGGCAGGAGAATTTGGCGGGCGATTTCTACTCGCGAAGATCAATTCTGACGAGAACCCTTCTATCGCGAGCGAATTCGGCGTACGGGGCATTCCGAACGTAAAGGCCTTCTCCGAGGGAAAACTAATCGACGAATTTACCGGAGCCTTGCCCGAAGGCATGGTGCGCCAGTTCATCGAACGTCTGCTCCCCAGTCGGGCGGAAGAGAAAAGGCGTGTGGCAGTGAAAACCTACCGGTCCGGGCAAGCTGCGCCGGCGCTCGTGCAGCTCGATGAGGCGCAGGCACTGGAACCGGCCAATGACACGATACGCATCGACCGGGCTGAAGTGCTGATTGCGCTCGGACGCGCCAAAGACGCGGCGGCACTGCTGGATGAACTGGCACCACTGGCCGCGATGGATGCGCGCGTTGAACACCTCAAAGCCCAACTGACATTTGCCGTAGAAGGGGATAGCGAGGAGAAGATTGAAGCGCTGGAAGCGCAGCTCCTCAAAAATCCGGGCGACCTGGACGCTCGTTTGGCGCTCGCCAAGAGCTGCGTGGCAGCGAAACAGTTCGAACCAGCCCTGAAGCATCTGATCGAGATCATCCGCGTCGATCGTAGTTTCGGCGACGACGCCGGGCGAAAAACGATGCTCGCAGTATTCGAAATACTGGGCAACGACCATCACCTCACCAGTCAGTATCGCAGGCTGCTTGCCGCTTCGCTGAACTGAGGCGTGATCTGCCAAACCATTGCAAACTCCGGATGGTTGCGACGACCGACCGACGCCGCCAGCATTCCAAGACGCTAGGCGAAGTTTGCAGATTACCGAAGAAATATTCAGCGTAAACCAGCGACAGTTCTTTAAAGCATATCCTGCCGCGTATATCAGCACTACCGGGAGCGTGTGGACTTCGATCACCCTACTGCAGCAAGAGCTCCGGCGGTGGAAAGCAGAGAGACGCCCGGCAGGAATGGCTTAAAAACAACGCCGGTTCCCGCGAAAACAACCAGAAAAACGATCGCGCAGACTCGCACACCGGTTATATGAACAAGTACTCCCGGTTGTTGGTCCGGACGCAAAGAGTGTCTGACAGTTTGCCCGGGAAATCCGGGCCGATTGGCCCGGATGCCTTACACGACTGCTTCTTCGGTTTTCTTCTCCGGTCGCAGCAGATCCTCGCGTGTCACGCCCAGCCATAGAATC
>DATKYN010000049.1:0-24385 GCA_035528435.1 Burkholderiales bacterium | reverse complement strand
CAGGGCCGCGGCGACATCATGCGCACTGATGTCGAATGCCGCCATACGTTCCGGGTCGAGCAGCACCCGAACCACGTGCCCCGGCCCACCCAGCGTATAGACGTCACGCGTACCCGTAATACGCTTGAGTTCGATTTCGGCTGCGTGCGCAACCCGCTCCAGTTCGAATGCACCGCGTTGCGGATCGGCTGTCCAGAGAGTAAGCGTCACCATCGGCACGTCGTCAATGCCAATCGGTTTGATGACCGGTTGACCAACACCGAGTCGCGGCGATAACCAGTCGCTGCGCGAATTGATGGTCTCGAACAGACGAACGACCGCCGCTTCGTGCGCGATTCCAACCTTGAACTGCGCGGTCAACACCGCCAACCCCGGGGTGGAAACAGAATAGACGTGATCAACCCCCGACATGCGCGACAACACCTGCTCGGCCGGTGTCGCAACCAGGCTTTCGACATCTCGTGCAGCCGCGCCAGGAAACGGAATGAAGACATTCGCCATCGTCACGTTGATCTGCGGCTCTTCCTCCCGCGGCGTGACCAGGACGGCAAACAACCCGAGCAGCAGGGCCACCAGCGCTATCAGCGGTGTGAGCCTGTTGTCGAGAAAGTACGCTGCGATACGACCGGAAATTCCCATTGCTCAGGTTCGATCTGCCAAATCCGGCGAAACCGCCCGGATACGCTTTACATTAGCTGCCATCTTTGTTTCGGAAACGTGGGCGACCGTAGCGGTGCCTATCGCTTCGGCCCGCCGCCGCCAGGGCCACCGTGTCCCTGCCCGCCTGATGGCATATCTGGCCGTGCCTTGCTTTTCTGTTTGGCCTGCTCCTGCATCTTGCGCTGGTGTTCGAGCCGGATTCGCTCTCGCTCCTGTTCACTCGCGGCTTCGCGCAACCGCCGTTCGTACTCGAGTTGCTCCCGTTCCTGGATTTCAGACTGCACCCGATCCTGTTGTGGATCCTGGCCCGGCGACTTGGCCTGGCCTTGTTGCGCGAGAGAACCACTGGATGCGAATACGAGCACCAGCAACATACCCGCCAATAGAGAATTCTTTGCCCACATGCCTTCGTATCCCTCGTTCTGGTTGCTCAATTTCGCTTTGTCAAACGGCGACAGCACCATCTTTGCGCACATTGATCCTGTCGTGCCCTTGTTCACCTTGCACAGATAACCCTTCTCGGAACCCACCTTGGCCGGATGCTCTCACTTGCCAGCCGCAAAGCAGTTCAAGTTACGCGGCGGCATTGCCCGGCATCGCATTCGATGTCCGTTGCGAACGAAGTGAAATGTGGCGGCACTCAACATGATGGTGATCCTGTCGCCGACTCGGTCTACCCCTCGCATTTCTCATGGCATCGGTGTGCTGCCGATTTTGCGTCTCCAGCTTGACGATATCCGCCATTGTCGTCACGCCTGTATAAACCGACTTGACTGCGCCACAGTTGCTGTCACTCTGGTCTGCTTAACATGCCCGCCTTGATCGGCTCAAGAGCGATCTGCTCCCCGGCCATGACCCCGGCGAGAACCTCGATCAGCCCCTGTCCTGCGGGCTCGCCAAGCCGAAGCTGCCTGAAGCGGAATCGGCCATCCTCCCCCAGAACGTAAACGCCGGCGACCTCGCTTCGCCTGACCACTGCGGCAGCGGGAAGCACCAGTTTGCGCGCCCGGCCAATCGTGAAATGTGCCCGTGCGAACATACCCGGATAGAGATCCTGCTGATCACCGGAAAGATTCACACGCACACTGGTAGCGTGGGTCCGCGGATCTGCCGACGGGAGTACCGTGATCTCGTCTCCATCGAGCCATCGATTGAGCGATGGAATTTCTACGCTCACGCGTGGACTCGCCCGCACTTCGGCAACCTTGTATTGGGGCACACTGGCCAAAACGCGCATGGCCGCCGGATCGAAACCGGTCATCAGCGGCTTGCCTGGCGTCGCCATCTCACCAACCTCAACCAGGCGCGCTGATACGACACCGCTGTATGGTGCCTCGACGACGGTATAGCTGCGCGTTGTTGTCGCCTGGCTCTGCGCCGCTTTGGCGGCTTTCAGTCGCGCCGCTTCGACGCGAAACTCGGCTTCCGCGTTGTCAAGCGCCGACTTGCTGATGAAATTCTCGGCGGCGAGTTCCCGCGCGCGTTCGAGGCGGCGTTTCGAATTCTTGTAGCCAGCGTCAGCCTGCGCGACCTGGGCGTCGCTGCCCGCTACGATCTGCTTCGCCTCCGATTCGTCGATGCGGACAATAACCTGGCCTTGCTTGACGTACTCACCGACGTCATAGCTCACCTCCACGACACGGCCGGTCACCCGGGCCGCAACGGTGGACTGCCTGATCGCCTCCACCACCGCCTCCACCGAGTAGGTCATGTCGACATCTCGATAGCGAACCTCGACGGTCTCCAGGCCCTGTGCCGAAGCTGACGACACGACGAGTCCAGCCACGGCAGCTGCGAAACCGCGCGTGACTTCGAAAAAGCGTTTGTTCATGGATACCCTCACAGAGGGCACAGACTTTACCCGCAGTCCTCTGGCGAATTACTGATGTAGATCACAGAATCCGCAGTTTGCGCCGAGATGGTCTGCACAAAGCAACGATGCAACGCCGGATCGGAGTTTGCCGGACGTTGGCGGATTGGCCCCGACGCCCGCGGGTCAACGATTGATCTGGTCGGGCGAACGTTGCAAAAAGCAGGTTGCCGCACTGGAAGCGGCGCAGACGGCCCAGAAAACGAAGAATCCGACCGAGTAAACAGCTTCCCGGCTCCACGTAATTGGATCACCCAAAAACATCATGTCGCGCGGGTCAAACGCCGTAAAAAACAAAGCCTCGGTGATGCCTGCAACAAGGAATGATGGCCATAAAATCAAGATGAACCGTTGCGTCGTCACGTTTTTCCCCAGTCAGGAGCCAGTCGGGGCAGCTATCGTCAGCGATTTCTGATTGGTCATCCACACACCTGTCAATCGCCACGTTGCGTCTCCGTCTCCGTCCTCGATCCGAATACGCCATCGACCTTCAGCCAGATCCGGCAAGCTTCCCTGATACCAACCCGAGGCGATTGGCAGCAGCGATACTTCGCGGTCCTGACCGGCCCGCGTCGGATGAACGAACTGCATGACAATACGCTCCGGGAACATCCCGCTACCATCAAGGTTGATCCGAAGTTTGTCCCCGGCAACCAGCATTTGTGCCGTCAATCCCATCTGTGCGGCGCGCGTTTCGCGCTCGATCACACGATTGATTGCGAGCCCCTGTTTGTAGTAATCCTCTACAACAAGAGGATCTTCGTTCTTGACTGCAATCACCAGCGTAATGATGCCGGCAACGACGGCGCTGGCCGGCAACGCGAGCAGAATCCATGGCCAGGGTTCCAGATACCAGTGCGCACTTGCCTGGTTAATTGTTCGACTTGTCATTTGTTCAACCTCATTCAGATTTCGGTGCAATCAGCGTCGCCCGTTCCTCGATCACAATTGGCTCACTGGCACCGACAGTTTCGATCGTAAAGACAATCGGATTCGCTCCTGGTGCTGTCTGCAGTCGGTCGACGCGCAAGCGAACCGGTATCACCCGCTGGCTTGCCCCGCCGATCGTGATCGGTTGGGTTTCCGACTCCAGTTCCAGCCCATCCAGCCCTGCGACGGTTATTCGAAACCGCCGTGGCTGTTCAGACGTATTCATTACCGCCAGGCGATAGACGTTCTGAACCAGCGGATCATCGGGTGCCGCCATGGCGATACGGTCACGGATAACATCCACCTTCACCGGCACGCGATTACCCAGGGTGAGTCCGGCTGCAATGATGATCGTCCACAGCACAGCCGTATAGATCAATATGCGTGGCCGGAAGACGCGACGCAACATCGCCGTGAAATCAGATTTCTGCTCCAGCGCGTGTTCACTGGAATAGCGGATCAGGCCTTTCGGATAGCCCATCTTCTCCATCACCTGCTTGCAACCGTCAATGCAGGCGGCACAACCAATACATTCGTATTGCAGTCCTTTGCGGATGTCGATTCCGGTCGGACACACCTGGACGCAAATGCCGCAATCGACGCAATCGCCGAGCCCTTTCGCCTTGTAATCGGCACTCTTCGAACGCGAGCCGCGCGGCTCTCCGCGCGCTTCGTCATACGTGATGATCAGCGTATCGTGATCAAACATGACGCTTTGAAACCGTGCGTACGGGCACATGTACTTACACACCTGCTCGCGCATCCAGCCCGCGTTTCCATACGTGGCAAAACCGTAAAAGAAAACCCAAAAGGTCTCCCACGGTCCCATCGACCAGCCCAGCGCCTTGCCGGCGAGTTCGGTGATCGGCGTGAAGTATCCGACGAGAGTGAATCCCGTCCACAAAGACAGGGTGATCCACGCCCCGTGTTTGGCAGCTTTCAGGCCCAACTTGCGGCCCGACAGCGCTCCCTTGTCCAGCTTGATGCGTTTCATGCGGTCGCCTTCGATCTTGCGTTCGATCCACATGAACATTTCCGTATAAACGGTTTGCGGACAGGCGTAGCCACACCACAGGCGGCCACCTACCGCGGTAAACAGAAAAAGCGAGTAAGCCGAGATGATCAGTAAAACCGTCAGGTAGACGATGTCCTGCGGCCAGAAAACAAGCCCGAAGATATAGAATTTGCGATGAACGAGGTCGAACAGTACTGCCTGGCGGTCGTTCCAGGTCAGCCACGGCACGCCATAGAAGACAATCTGCGTGACCCAGACCGCGATCCAACGCCACAGGGCGAAAACACCCGTTACAGCTCGCGGATAGATCTTTTCTCGAACCTCATAGAGCGTCTGCTCTACAGGTTCGGAAGCACTTGCCCCTTGTGTCTTGGCCGATACACTCATTCAGATCGCGTCATGGACATCGCTTGACGTGAACGGTCCCGCATCTGGACGGCTCCACCCGTTGATCCGCCGACCGGCATTATTGGTTCGACAGAGACCAGATGTATGCCGACAGAATATGTATCTTGTCCTCACCGAGAAAATCCCCCCATGCCGGCATCACGCCGTTTCGCCCCTGAGTGATCGTTTCGATAATGGTCGACTCCCCGCGCCCGTATAACCAGGCGTCGTCGGTCAAATTAGGGGCTCCGAGCATCTTGTTCCCGGTGCCGTCTGCGCCATGACAAACAGCGCAAGTGGTCTGAAACAAATCGGCGCCGCGTGTCTTGCGCAAACTGTCGTGCGTCATGCCTGACAGCGACATGACGTAATGCGCTACGTCCTTTACCCCTTCACCAGGCAGGGCCGCTGCCATTGGTGGCATGATCCCGTTACGTCCATTTATCAGCGTGGCCTTGATCGTTTCCGGCTCGCCGCCATACTGCCATGCGTTATCGGCCAGATTCGGAAAACCGCGGCTTCCCCGGCCATCCGAGGCGTGGCATTGCGCGCAATAGTTCAAAAACAGACTCTCGCCGATACTGCGCGCAGCAGGATCTGCCGCCACGGCTGTAATATCCATCGCCGCATATTTGGCAAACAATGGTCCGAAGTTCTCCTCGGCCGCGGCCATTTCGGTCTC
The DNA here is from genome assembly GCA_035528435.1 of Burkholderiales bacterium. Taxonomy (GTDB): domain Bacteria; phylum Pseudomonadota; class Gammaproteobacteria; order Burkholderiales; family Eutrophovitaceae; genus SG8-40. The sequence continues at coordinate 18,841 of DATKYN010000049.1, read as the reverse complement.
ATACTGGCCCGTCGAGCTCCATTTCAGGGTGCCCTGAAAACTGCCAAGACCTGGATACAAAACGAGGTAGGCAAGAGCAAAAACGATAGTGATGTAGAACAGCCAGCGCCACCAGTTGGGCAGGGGATTATTGAACTCCTGCAGGTCTTCATCCCAAACGTGCCCCATTGTCCCGGGTTGTTCGCCAGGCGCGAGCGTTCGTGTGGTGAGCTTCCAGAGAAAGATGCCGCACGCAAGGATACTGACGACCGTAATGACCGAGATATACCAGTTCCAGAAATCGTTCGTGAAGTCGCTCACTTTCCGTTCCTTTCGATTCTTGTTTTGCGCGGTAAGTCTTCATCTTCGGTGAAAGGCAATTGCGCCGCTTCATCGAACGCTTTCTTGCGGCGACTGCTGTACGCCCACAGGACAATGCCAATGAAAGCGATGAACGCCAGTACTGTTACCGCCGTGCGAAGTTCATTTACCAGGTCCATACCCTCACCTCGACTTCATCGCAGTGCCAAGCACCTGCAGGTATGCAATCAAGGCATCCATTTCGGTCTTGTCTTTCGTTGCTGCAGATGCTCCTGCAATCTGTTCGTCGCTGTAAGGCACGCCAACGCTTCGCAAGGCCGACATCTTTTTCGGCGTCATCGCCGAGTCAATTTTGCTTTCGGCCAGCCACGGATATCCGGGCATGTTCGACTCGGGCACCACATCTCTGGGCTGAATCAGATGCAACCGGTGCCAGTCGTCGCTGTAGCGCCCGCCGACTCTGATGAGATCCGGACCGGTTCTCTTGCTACCCCACTGGAACGGATGATCGTAGACGTATTCGCCCGCAACCGAATAATGGCCGTAGCGTTCCGTTTCCGCGCGAAACGGCCGAACCATCTGCGAATGGCAGTTGTAGCAGCCTTCACGTATGTACACGTCACGGCCCTCCAGTTGCAGTGGTGTGTACGGGTTCAAACCCGCGACTGGCTCCGTGGTTGAGCGCTGGAAGAACAGCGGTACGATTTCTACCAGTCCGCCAACCGCCACCACCAGAATGACGAGGATCACCAATAGCGGGACGTTTCTTTCAATCTTGTCGTGAAATGTTTGATTAGCCATCTCTATGCTCCATTGTTTCCCGCTTTGTTCAGGCGTGGGCCGTGGCAGGCGCCACCACCGGTGCGTCAACCGCCTTGGCACCCGCGATGGTCTTCCACACGTTGTAGACCATGATCAACATGCCGGAAAAGAACATCAGGCCGCCAACTAATCTGATCGTATAAAACGGGAAAGTCGCCTTGACACTTTCGACAAAGGTGTACGTCAACGTCCCGTCAGTGTTGACGGCACGCCACATCAGTCCTTGCATGACGCCTGCGATCCACATCGCCGCGATGTAGAGCACGACACCGAGTGTGGCGATCCAGAAATGGGCCGTTATCAGGCGAACGCTGTACATCTCCGTCTTGCCGAACAAGCGCGGGATCATGTAGTAAAGCGCGCCAATCGAAATGAACGCGACCCAACCCAGCGCACCGGAGTGCACGTGCCCGATGGTCCAGTCGGTGTAATGTGAAAGGGAATTGACCGTCTTGATGGACATCATCGGACCCTCGAAGGTCGACATGCCATAGAAAGACAGGGAAACGATCAGAAACTTCAAAATGGGGTCGGTACGCAGCTTATGCCATGCACCCGACAAGGTCATGATGCCGTTGATCATCCCGCCCCAGGATGGTGCCAGCAGAATCAGGGAAAACACCATCCCGATTGACTGCGCCCAGTCCGGCAACGCCGTGTAGTGGAGGTGATGGGGGCCAGCCCACATATAGGTAAAAATCAGCGCCCAGAAGTGCACAACAGACAAGCGATAACTGAAAATCGGGCGCTCAGCCTGCTTCGGGACAAAGTAATACATGATGCCCAGAAATCCGGCAGTCAGGAAAAAGCCCACCGCATTGTGCCCGTACCACCACTGCACCATGGCGTCCTGCACGCCGGCATACACCGAATACGACTTCCAGAAGCTGACCGGAATCGCTGCGCTGTTGACCAGATGCAACAGGGCAACCGTCAGAATGAATCCACCGAAAAACCAGTTCGCTACATATATATGTGAAACGCGGCGTTTAACCAGTGTGCCGAAGAACACGATTGCATAGGACACCCAAACGAGGGTAATCAGGATGTCGATCGGCCACTCCAGTTCCGCATACTCCTTACTGGTGGTAATCCCGAGCGGTAAGGTGATCGCAGCCAGTACGATGACCAACTGCCAGCCCCAGAAAGTAAACGCGGCCAGTTTGTCGGAAAAAAGCCGTGTATGACAGGTTCGCTGAACCACGAAGTAGGAGGTCGCAAACAACGCCGAACCTCCGAAAGCGAAAATCACCGCATTGGTGTGAAGGGGGCGCAGCCGCCCATACGAAAGCCACGAAATTCCATAGGTCAAGTCCGGGAACATCAGCTGGGCTGCGATGATGACGCCCACCAGCATGCCTACTACGCCCCAGACTACGGTCATGATCGAGAACTGCCGGACCACCCGATAGTTGTATGTCGTTTGTTGTTGCACGCCTTCTCCCTGAGCTCTGCGAAACACCGTCCCTTGCCGCGAAACTGCCAATAACCTCGGGGGGCGGGTCCATTATTTTCAACAAATCAAACTTGTTGCTGACAAATCAACGCGTTCAGGCTAAAAAAATGCCCGGACGAATGCTAATGGTAGCTCGAACGCTTTTGGTTGATATAGATCAAATCGCCGGAAACGGAGGCCCGTTCCGTGCTGGTCCGGCAAACGCGCATGTCGCACAACTCAATGCGCTTGCTCGAATCGACAACCAGATCTGGACAGGGCTATTACGCATCAAGTGCAATGTGGTTTCAATTTAATCTGATCTAAATCAACATCGGAACGGCTCGGCGCTACCAATCTGGCGTTCATATTGGCGTCGTCGGAAATCAGCCCCATGCTTCTGAATCACCTGTTTGTTGTTCTGGGGCAATTGGTTAATTGCCTGATACCTCGAAAAAAGCGCGCAATGCCGTTTGCGCCATCAGGCAGGTGCCAACTGCCATTGCAAGAAAGGCATCTGCCGGCAGCATGACCCGTGTACTGGCTATCAACGGCTCCTACCGCGACGATGGCATTACTGACCAGATTGTTGAGGCGATGGCACAAGCCGTCACGTCCAGTGGCGGCGACATCGAAATTGTCCAGCTTCGCGATTATCCGATCGAGTTCTGCCTGAACTGCCGCGAATGCACCCAACGGCCGGGAACGACACCTGGACAATGCGTGCACAAGGACGGGATGCATGCGCTGGTCAACAAGATCGAAACCGCCAACGCCTACATTCTTGCGTCACCCACCAACTTCGGTTCGGTTACGGCTCTGTTCAAGCGTTTCATGGAGCGACTGATCGTATACGCCTGGTGGCCATGGGGTGATCACACGCCTCGTTTTCGCAAGGCCGGTCTGCCGCAAAAACGGGCGGTGCTTGTATCCTCCAGCGCCGCACCCGGGGTGCTCGGGAAATGGTTCTTCGGCACCCACGGTCAACTAAAGATGGCCGCCAGGACGATTGGGGCTGCACCGATCGGCACGCTGTTTCCCGGAATGATCGCAAAACAACGCGACCAGCAGTTGCCGGACAAAATCCAGAAGAAGGCCGCGAATCTGGCGAACAAGCTGATTAGGGCTTGATGTAAGGATTCGTAGGCTGGCCCCGGCTTCTGGAGATGGCACCGGCTGCCGTGCATCTCCAAACTGAACCGTGTGAGGAGTGCGTATGCCGGCACATGGAGGTTCACTGCAGCGTGTCGAGTGACGCGTCCCGTGCTGGCGGATCAGCGCCGACAAAAGCACCGCTGGCGACGTCCAGTGTCAGTACCTGGCCGTCCTCGATCAGATAATGCCAGCCGTGAAGAAACAATCGTCCCGCCTCGACCCCCTGCGCGACCATCGGATATCCCATCAAACGCTCTAGCTGCAATACGATTGATCGTTGTTCGGTACGTCGAAGCGCATCTTCCGAAGCCGTTACCGGGAGGACGGCATCACGAGCCAGTTCGAGCCATTGATTCAAGTGCGGCGTTTCCGAAGACACGTCATCATAAAGTGCGCGAATCGCGCCGCAATGACTGTGGCCGCAGACCACAATGTGCTTTACACCCAGGCGCAACACCGCAAACTCGATAGCGGCGCCAGTGCCGTGATATCCGAACTGGCTATCGTGCGGGGGCACCAGATTGCCGACATTTCGCTCGATGAACAACTCACCAGGACCGCAGTCCATCAGCAGGTACGGCACGATGCGGGAGTCACTGCAACCAATGAATAACACCGTCGGATGCTGGCCCTGATCAACCAGATGACGGAACTCCTTGCGATACCGGGGAAAGTAATTTGTCCTGAAGCGCCTCAAGCGCCGCAGGATATCGTCATCCATCGCTGGAACCGGCTTCGCAGGGACTACTGCAACAGCGGCGAGGTCGCTGCACCGAGGTCGATGCCTTCGACGTCTGCCTTGCCGGCCAGAACACTGACGTATTGCGCAAGCGCCCTCGCCTGGACCCGCTCCGAGAGATACGTCGCAATACTCTCGCGAACCTGGACGAAATCCTGTTTCCGGCCAGGCACGCGACGCGCAACCTTCACGACGTGAAAGCCATAGCGGGTTTGCACGAGCGTTGGCAGCACACCGATCGCCGTCGATCCGAACAGCGCCTTGTCGAACTCGGGCACCATCTGGCCGCGCGCGAACTGCCCGAGGTTCCCACCGTGCTGCCCTGACGGACAATTGGACATTTCACGTGCACGGTCAACGAATAGTGCTGGCTCCTCCCGGAGTTCTGCAAGCAGCGCCTCGGCGCGGCTACGCAGCAGTGCCACCGGAGCACCCGGCGTCACCGCGACCAGAACGTGACTGGCCTCCACCAATTCGCCCGTAACGTACTGTTCCGAGTGCGCCTCGTAATGGCGCCGGCATTCGAGGTCGGTGGGCGCCGGGGTTGCAACTTCGGCATCCAGCACCTGTTCGATCACCGCATCTTCCGATTCACGCCCCTCTCCGGGGCCTTCGATCCCGAGTGCACGGGCACGCTGCAAGATCAGCTCCCGTACCGCCAGTGAGCGGCGAGCAGCCTCTGAGGGCTCCTCTGCGTCCGGGTAGTAACTCGCTTCGTGCTCTATTGCAGCCGCCTCGATGACGACACCGTTAACGTTCACAGTCATGCGTTTGTCTCCGGAATCAGCGGTGGAATTCGTAATGCCTTCATGTTGGTAACACCTTCACGTTAGCGATGCCGCACTACCTGGTAGGCGCGTGTTACATACGATAGCGTCGCGAACCCGCTCCAGACATGCACCAGCCGCGAGAACGGAAACACCAGGAAGATCGTCATGCCCAACACCAGATGCAGTTTAAAAATCAACGCCACGTCCGTGACGAAAGCCGCCGCATCACCGCGCAAGGTGACGATGTGTTGCGCCCACATCATCAGTTTGATCATCTCCCCACCGTCCAGGTGACTCACCGACACGAAGATGCTGACCAAACCAAGCAGCAGTTGCGCTAGCAGCAAATACAACACGACAAAGTCCATGGTGCGTGTCGTCGCGAGTATCCGCGCTTCCGTCAGACGCCGGTGAATCAGCAGCACCAGTCCCACGAGGCAGGCAATCCCGGCGACACCACCGGCGACGATTGCCAGCATCTGCTTGGCTGGAGCCGATACCCCGAGTGCGTGCCAAACCGACAACGGTGTCAGCAGACCAAACAGATGGCCAAAGAAGATACCCAGAATGCCGAGATGAAACAGGTTGGACCCCCAACGTAACTGACCTCTGCGCAGTAACTGCGAGGAGTCGCTCTTCCATGTGTACTGATCACGATCGAACCGCACGAGACTCCCGAGCAGAAAAACAGCGAGGCAGATGTAGGGGTAAATTCCGAACAAGAACTGGTTCAAGGTATTCATTGTTGTTGCTCCTGGCTCATGGGTCCGGGGTGTTGTCCTGCGCGTGGCATCAGCGTGATCGCGGCATGAATTGAATTACCGATGCAGCCGGCTGCGCAGGCTTGCAGTCCGGCGCACCCTCGGGGCCGAATATGACCGGAGAATCCATCCAGTCTTCATCGAGCGATTTTTCATCCGACGCTTCCTTCATTGGCGGCGCTTCTTTCTTTGCCGGTGACAACCCTGCTTCTCCGATCATCGCCAGCAACGCGACCGGCACGGCGTCGTAGTGACTGGATCGGGCGCGCAGCGCTTCGCCGAGCCGGCGTACGATGTGGGCGCAATCGGACAGCATGTCATCGGCTTGCGCGAATGGTTGATGCGACAGAAACTCCAGCATCAAGGGCAGATAATCAGGCAGTTCGTTTGAGGCAAGATGGAATCCGGCGCGATCGTAAACCTGCATCAGATCTACCATCGCCGGCCCGCGTTCACGCGACTCACCATGAACGTGTTCAAACAAGTTAAGCGATGTCGCCCGTCCACGATCAAACAACGCGACGTAGCGTTCCTGCAGATCAAGGACATCACCGGTTGATAGGCCTTCCAGCAATTCGTGCAACGCAGCCTTCTCTTTACCGGACAGTCTTTGTTCCGCATCGATCACATCCCCGATCTCTGCTGCTGCAGCCTGCAGCTCGGAAGTTGGATAAGTAAGCAGCGCGCCCAGCGCCTTGAATGTCTTCGTCATCTGCCGGGACTCCTCAACTCGACGTCCTGATTGGAATAAAGCGGGGTTTCTTCTTGCCGCTCTTGCCGCCGAACAGACTCGTTTCGGTCTGACCATCGGAGCAACCGTTACCAAACGAGAAACCGCAACCACCGCGTAACTCGTAAGCGTTCTCGGCGTATTCACGATGCGCCGTGGGTATCACGAAACGATCCTCGTAGTTGGCGATTGCCATGTAGCGATACATTTCCTCGATCTGTTGCACCGACAGGCCGACCTGTTTCAGCACCTCGGCATTCTCGACTTTCTCGACGTGGCGATCACGCATGTAGGCGCGCATCGCCAGCAAGCGTTCAAGTGCTGCGATGACCGGTGCCTCGTCTCCTGCTGTCAGCAGATTTGCCAGATACTTCACCGGGATGCGCAAGCTGCGCACATCCGGCAATTTGCCGAAGGTACCCACTTCGCCGGAATTGGCAGCCGACTGGATCGGCGACAACGGCGGCACGTACCAGACCATCGGCAAGGTGCGATATTCCGGATGTAACGGCAGTGCTACTTTCCAGTCCACCGCCATCTTGTAAACTGGAGACATGCGTGCAGCCTCAAGCCAGGCCTCCGGAATGCCGTCCTCGCGCGCCTGCGCCTGGACCTGCGGATCGTTCGGGTCGAGAAAAACCGACAACTGCGCCGCGTACAGATCCTTTTCATCGGCTTGCGAAGCCGCTGCCTCGATGGCGTCAGCGTCGTAGAGCAGCACGCCGAGATAGCGGATTCTCCCGACGCAAGTTTCGGAGCAGACAGTTGGTTGCCCTCCTTCGATACGCGGATAGCAGAAGGTGCACTTTTCGGCTTTGCCCGAAGTCCAGTTGTAATAGATCTTCTTGTAGGGACAGCCTGACACGCACATGCGCCAGCCGCGGCACTTGTCCTGATCGACCAGTACGATGCCGTCTTCCTCACGTTTGTAAATGGAGCCCGACGGGCACGACGCGACGCAGGTCGGATTCAGGCAGTGCTCGCACAGGCGCGGCAGATACATCATGAAGGTGTTCTCGAACTGGCCGTAGATGTCCTTCTGTATGTTCTCGAAGTTGCTGTCGGCCGAGCGTTTGCTGAACTCGCCGCCAAGGATTTCCTCCCAGTTCGGCCCCCAGACGATCTTCTCCATGCGTTGGCCAGTCAGCAGGCTTCGGGGGCGCGCCACCGGTGATGCCTGCAGTTCAGGTGCATTGTGCAGATGCTGGTAGTCGAACGTGAACGGCTCGTAATAGTCATCAATTTCCGGCAAATTGGGATTCGCGAACAACTTCATCAGGATCGACCACTTTCCGCCCTGCTTCGGCTCGATCTTGCCATTGCGCCGGCGCGACCAGCCACCGTTCCACTTCTTCTGGTTCTCCCACTCCTTCGGATAACCGATACCGGGCTTGGTCTCGACGTTGTTGAACCACGCGTATTCCATGCCCTCGCGATTGGTCCAGACGTTTTTGCAGGTTACCGAGCAGGTATGGCAACCAATACATTTGTCCAGATTCAGGACCATGCCGATCTGAGCGCGAATTCTCATGACTGCCCCTCTGTCGTCGCTGTCTGTGCACGCGGCCGTTCAAGCCAGTCGACCTTGTTCATCTTTCGGACAATGACGAACTCATCCCGATTCGTTCCAATGGTGCCGTAGTAGTTGAAGCCGTAACTCTGCTGCGCATAGCCGCCGATCATGTGCGTGGGCTTGGTCACAATGCGTGTCACCGAGTTATGAATACCGCCGCGCGCGCCGGTGATCTCCGATCCGGGCACGTTCACCGTCTTCTCCTGAGCGTGATACATCAGGCACATACCCAGGTTGACGCGTTGGCTGACCACCGCCCGGGCGCAGATCGCGCCGTTGACGTTGTAGAGTTCGATCCAGTCGTTGTCCTCGATGCCAACGCTTTTCGCATCAGTCTCCGACAACCACACGATAGGTCCGCCGCGCGACAGCGTCAGCATCAGAAGATTGTCCGTGTAAGTACTGTGGATGCCCCACTTCTGGTGTGGCGTGATGAAATTCAGCACGACCTCGGGATTACCGTTCCCTCTCGCATTTGCTTTTCCAAGCATCGGATGCGTGGTTTTCAGGTCGACCGGTGGGCGGTAAACGCACAACCCTTCCCCAAAACCAAGCATCCACTTGTGGTCCTGGTAAAACTGCTGACGGCCGGTCAGCGTTCGCCACGGTATCAGTTCATTTACGTTGGTATAGCCAGCGGTGTAGCTCACGTGCTCCGATTCGATGCCCGACCAGGTCGGTGACGAGATTATTTTTCGCGGCTGTGCCTGAACGTCACGGAACCGAATCTTCTCGTCTTCCTTTGGCATGGCCAGATGCGCATGCTCACGTCCGGTTATCTTCGACAACGCCTGCCAGGCCTTTACCGCCACCTCGCCATTGGTTTCGGGTGCCAGAGACAGAATCACTTCGCAAGCGTCAATGTCACTTTCTATTCTCGGAAGTCCCTTCGATACACCTTCTTCACTCACCGTGTAGTTGAGCTTCTTCAGAAAGTCGACCTCACGCTCGGTATTCCAGGCAATGCCTTTTCCGCCATTGCCCGCTTTGGCCATCAGCGGACCCAGTGCCGTGAACTTCTTGTAGGTGTTGGGGAAATCGCGTTCGATAACGACCATCGCCGGCGCCGTCTTGCCGGGCGCGAGTTCACACTCGCCCTTTTTCCATTCCTTCACCGTCGTCGCCTGCGCCAGCTCACCCGGTGTGTCATGCAGCAGCGGGGCCAGCACCAGTTCTTTCTCGACGCCAAGATGACCTTTTGCGACCTCGGAGAATTTCTTCGCGATCTGTTTGTATATTTCCCAGTCGGAGCGCGATTCCCATACCGGATCGACGGCGGCCGACAGGGGATGGATAAACGGATGCATGTCGGAGGTATTGAGGTCGTTCTTCTCGTACCACGTGGCCGTTGGCAACACGATGTCGGAATACAGGCAGGTGGTTGACATACGGAAATCCAGCGTCACCAGCAGGTCGAGTTTGCCTTCCGGGGCAGTCTCATGCCACGCCACTTCCTGTGGTTTTTGCTCTCCGTCAGCACCGAGTTCCTTGCCCTGAACGCCGTGCGAGGTTCCCAAAAGGTGTTTCAGAAAATACTCGTGCCCCTTGCCCGAACTGCCGAGCAGGTTCGATCGCCAGATGAACATGTTGCGAGGAAAATTGCGCGGATCATCAGGGTCTTCGCAGGACATCTTGAGGCTGCCGTCCTGTAATGCCTTGACTGCGTACGCCTTGGGATCGAGACCGGCAGCCTCGGCATCCTTCACCACCTGAATCGGATTGGTCTGCAGTTGCGGTGCGCTCGGCAACCAGCCCATACGCTCGGCGCGCACGTTGAAGTCGATCAGGCTACCTTCAAACTCCTTCGGGTCGGCCGTCGGCGATAGAATTTCCTTGACCGATACCCGCTCGTAGCGCCACTGATCGGTGTGAGCGTAAAAGAACGACGTCGAGTTCATTTGCCGTGGCGGGCGGTGCCAGTCGAGGCCGAATGCCAACGGCAACCATCCGGTTTGTGGGCGCAGTTTTTCCTGCCCTACATAGTGTGCCCAACCGCCACCGGACTTGCCGACGCAACCACACAGCATCAGCATATTGATCACGCCGCGATAGTTCATGTCGGAGTGGTACCAATGGTTCATGGCCGCACCGATGATGACCATCGACTTGCCTTCAGTCTTGTCAGCATTGTCGGCGAACTGACGTGCGACGGTGATGACGTCGGCGGCCCTGACGCCGGTAATGCTCTCCTGCCACTTCGGCGTATACGGCACATCATCATCGAAAGAGCCAGCCACATTGCCACCACCCAGGCCACGGTCGACGCCGTAGTTGGCGCACATCAAATCAAACACGGTCGCAACCAGTGCCTCACCGTCGGCAAGTTGCAGTTTCTTCGCAGCGACGTTGCGTACCAGAACCTCTGTCCCCATGTCGCTATGCTGAAAGTGCTCGTTTGTGACGCCGCCGAAATAGGGAAAACCAACCGGTACGACGTCGTCACGGGCCTCAACCAGCGACATACGCAGTCTGACCTCCGAGCCACTGGTTCCATCCCGTTCTTCGATATTCCACTTGCCGCTGTCTTCGCCTTCCTTCTGGTTCCAACGGAATCCGATTGAGCCGTTTGGGGCAACCACGTTGCCGGAAATCTCATCGACTGCGAGTGTCTTCCAATCCGGATTGTTGCTCTGGCCCAGGGCGCCGGAAATGTCGCTGGCGCGCACGAAGCGGTCTGCAACATAGCTGTCCCCGCGTTTGACCAGTTTCACCAGCATCGGAAGGTCGGTGTACTTGCGCGCGTAGTCTTCGAAGTACGCCGATTTACGGTCGATGTGAAACTCTTTGAGAATCACATGCCCCATCGCCATCGCCATCGCCGCATCGGTACCCTGCTTCGGATGCAACCAGATGTCGGCAAGTTTGGAGACTTCGGCATAGTCAGGTGTCACCGCCACGGTCTTGGCGCCCTTGTAGCGCACCTCGGTAAAGAAGTGCGCATCCGGGGTCCGCGTCTGCGGTACGTTCGAACCCCACGCAATAATGAACGTAGAGTTGTACCAGTCAGCCGATTCGGGCACATCGGTCTGCTCGCCCCATGTCTGCGGACTCGCTGGCGGCAGATCGCAGTACCAGTCGTAAAAACTCATGCACACTCCGCCGATCAACGACAGGTAGCGGCTGCCAGCTGCGTAGGACACCATCGACATCGCCGGGATTGGCGAGAAACCGATAACGCGATCCGGACCATACTTTCGGATGGTGTAAACATTGGCGGCAGCAATGATTTCATTCACCTCGTCCCAGTTGGCTCGAACGAAGCCGCCCATTCCGCGAACGGATTTGTATGACTTTGACTTGTCTGTGTCCTCAACGATCGACGTCCACGCTTCGACCGCTCCGAGCGTCTTGCGTGCTTCCCGCCACATACGTACCAGGCGCCCACGCACCATCGGGTACTTCACCCGGTTGGCGCTGTACAGATACCAGGAATAGGACGCCCCCCGGGAACATCCGCGCGGCTCGTGATTGGGCATATCCGGGCGGGTCCGTGGGTAGTCGGTTTGCTGTGTTTCCCAGGTCACCACCCCACCCTTGACATAGATCTTCCAGGAACAGGAGCCGGTGCAATTCACGCCGTGCGTGGAGCGAACAATCTTGTCGTGCGCCCAGCGATCACGATAAGCACGTTCCCAGCTACGATCTTCGTTGGTAGTGACACCGTGGCCATTGGAGAACGGTTTTTTCTCCTGGTTGAAGAACATCAATCTGTCGAGAAAATGACTCATCTGCGTTTCCTTGATATCAGAGCGTTCGCTTCCGGTTTTCGCTTCAGCAAGGCATATCCGCGCCGCGGCGTGAATAGAACCACCACGTTACGAAGATGCAGGTAATGTAGAAGGCAATGAACAGATAAAGCGCGGCTTCGGGACCGCCGAACAGACTGATCGACGTGCCATAGCTTTTTGGGATGAAGAAGGCACCGTAAGCGGCAATCGCCGAACTGAAACCGAGAACCGCTGCAGACTCCTTGCCTGCGTTGCGCATCGCTTCGGCCTTGGCGCTGTCCGAGGCGCCGGCGCTCCAGCGTTCGTGCAGGGTGCGAAAGATTACGGGAATCATGCGGAAGGTCGAACCGTTGCCGATACCCGTCGTGAGGAATAGCAACATGAACATTGCAAAGAATCCCCAGAAGCTGCCACCGCTCGGTCCTGATGGCAGGAACCACAGCACCCCCACAACCGCCAGCGCCATGATCATGAAGTTCCAGAATGTCACGCGCGCTCCGCCGAGCTTGTCCGAAACCCAGCCACCCACCGGGCGGATCAGCGCACCAACCATCGGACCAAGAAACGCGTACTGGGTCGGGTCTACTCCCGAAAACTGGGTCTTGATCAGCAGTGGAAAACCGGCGGAGTAACCGATAAAGGAACCGAAGGTGCCGACGTACAGCCAGCACATCAGCCAGTTGTGCTTGCGTTTGAAGATGACCGATTGATCCGCGAACGAAGCCTTTGCCGTGGAAAGGTCGTTCATCCCGAACCATGCCGCGACCGCCACCACCAGAATGAACGGCACCCAGAAGAAACCGGCGTTCTGCAGCCATAGCTCTTTCGTCGCGTCTCCTTTTGACCATATCTGCGGTTCGCCGCCCAGGGCGCCGAATACGGCGAGCGTGATCACGATCGGCACGGTGAACTGCACGACCGATACACCGAGGTTGCCAAGTCCGGCGTTCATGCCCAGCGCGGTGCCCTGTTGTGCTTTGGGATAGAAGAAGCTGATGTTCGCCATGCTGGAGGCGAAATTGCCACCACCGAATCCGCACAGCAATGCAATGGCAAGAAACGTCGGATAAGGGGTCGAGATATCCTGAACGGCGAATCCCATCCACACGGCCGGTATCGCGAGCGACGCCGTACTCAATGCGGTCCACATCCGTCCGCCAAAAATCGGCACCATGAATGAGTAGAAGATGCGCAAGGTTGCGCCCGACAACCCGGGGATCGCCGTGAGCCAGAACAACTGGTTGGTGGTGAACTTGAAACCGATGTTGGGCAGATTCACCACCACCACGCTCCACACCATCCATACGCAGAAAGCGAGCAACAGGGCGGGAATCGAAATCCACAGATTGCGCGTAGCGACAGCCTTGCCCTCATCCTTCCAGAATGTTTCGTTCTCTGGTTCCCAGCGTGTTATCACATGTGATGCCATGGAAAGAACTCCTTTGTGCGCGTGGTGCGCCTTAACCCTTGAGTGCCGAACCGGCCGAACGCGAACCAATTACATCGGTGTGGCGTACTTCGGTGAAATACATCCAGATCAACGAAACCCAGATCACCCCGTACATCAGCATGAAACAACTTGACCGAATGCCGGTCAGGTCGACCAGCACACCGAACAGGATGGGAAGAATGAAGCCGCCCATGCCTCCGGCAAGCCCGACAATCCCGGAGATGACCCCGATGTTGTCGGGGTACTCATCCGAGATGTACTTGAACACCGACGCCTTGCCGAAGGCCCAGGCCACACCAATCGTGAACATCAGTGCGGTGAACACCCACACGTTCAATCCGATATGGAATGTCTTCGGGCCATCGATGGTGGCAATGGTGAAATCCGTCTGCGGATACGACAGGATGAACAGGCATATCCAACTGACCCACATCACCCACCAGGTCACCTTGTGGGCGCCGTACTTGTCTGAAAGCCAGCCACCGAAAGCGCGCAGAAGACCACCGGGTAATGAGAATGCCGCGGCCAGCAACGCTGCCACGCGTATGTCAAGACCGTACTCCCCGATATAGAACTGCGTCATCCACAATGCCAGCGCGACGTAACCGCCAAAGACAATCGAGTAGTACTGGGACAGTTTCCATACCCTGGGGTCCTTGAGTGCCGAAAGTTGCTGACGCCAGGTGATCTTGCTGTCGACCTTGTGTGCCGGATCCGAGTACGAAAACATCCAGAACACAATTGCCATAATGAACATCGACAACGCGTAAACGTTTGGCACGGCCGTCCAGCCATAGGCAACGATGACGGCCGGTGCAATGAATTTGTTGAGCGCGGCGCCAGCGTTACCGGCCCCGAAGATACCCATCGCAAACCCTTGCCGCCCGCGCGTAAACCAACGAGCCACATATGGCGTACCCACCGAAAACGATGCACCGGCGATGCCGACGAACAGCCCAAGAACGAGGTACTGCCAGTACTGCGTCGCGTGCCCGATCAGCCAGATCGGAATGACCGGAACCAGCAACGTGCCCATCAACACGATCCGGCCGCCGTATTTATCAGTCCACATACCCAGCGGAACGCGAAACAGCGAGCCGGTCAACACTGGCGTCGCCGTCAATATGCCGAACTGGGTGGCATTGAGCGCGAGTTCCTGTCTGATCGGGATGCCGATCACGCCAAACATCATCCAGACCATGAAACAGATGGTGAACGCCAGCGTGCTGACAATGAGTACCGAACCCTGTTTATGCGTTTGAGAAACCATCGTTGCCCTCCGTCCCCCGGTTGCCACAAGGTTAGAGACAGGCACGGGTTACGCATATTCACCCGAAGCAGCACAACGGAAAGTAAACGGGTTAGCGCCGTCTACGCCATGTAGCGACACGGACTAGTCACTAAGAACTATTTGACAAGAACGACTTTGGGCTGGTCAGTCGCCTTCCCGACAAGGTAGTAGTCGCGGCGCAAGCTGCAAGGCGGTCAACAGCACCAGATCTGCTCACGACTTACAGTAGGCAGTCCAAGCAGATTTCGCCTTGGGTCCTGGCATGTTGCTGGCCAGATCAGGGATCTTCCAACGACAACCCTGATTGATGGGCGAGTCACCTTGCGTGACAGCCCACCAGCCAAAAATCGGATCCGGCCTCAGGATTTCAACTCGACCAGCACCTCATGATAGCGATGATCGTCGACGTTTTTCGCAGCGTGAGTGTCACCTCCCTTTCGGAAGTAGACCTCGCCGGCATTCAATGTTGCACGCGTAATCCCGCTGTCACGGGTGACCTCCAGGGTTCCACCTTCTATCGGATAGAAGAAGTAATCGCAATCGTGCTTGTGCGACTCGATGGTCTCACCGGGTTGCAGTGTGAATTCCCAGACGCGAATCTGTTCGTTCTCGAAGATCAACTTGGTTCCGACTTCCGCCATGATCGCTCCATTGAAAAACGAACGTGGATTGTAAGTGATCCGATCGCTTGCAACCGAACGAGTTGACCGGAAAACCCGACTTGCCGAAACGAGGGTATCTTTATGCCTTCGTCACGTTACTCGAGAATAATCTTTCATGACACTCCGCGACACCCTGATTCGACCTGCCCGTAAAAAAGATGCTCCGGCACTTGCGAAACTTATCAACATCGCCGGGGAAGGCATTCCACTGTGGTTGTGGCAACAGTCGACCGGCAGCGAGGAGGACGCCCTGTCGCTTGGTGCGGAGCGCGCTGCACGGGATACCGGCGGATTTTCCTACACCAACGCATATGTCGCCGAGCTTGAAAGTGGCCCGGCGGCCATGCTGCTCGGGTACCGGTTACCCGATCCCTACGATACCGGTGATCTAGACGAGGTGCCGGCAGTCGTAAGACCGCTAATCGAGCTCGAATCGCTTGCACCCGGGTCATGGTATGTGAATGCGATCGCCACATTCGACAGTGCTCGCGGCCGCGGATTGGGATCGCGTTTGCTTGAACTCACACACGCCCTTGCAGGCGATACCGGTGCCTCCACCTTAAGCCTTATAGTTGCCGGCGAGAATCAGGGTGCATTCCGCCTTTACCGGCGTGAGGGGTACAAGCCCGTCGCGACCCGACCGGTTGTGCCGTTCCCCGGATGTCATTTTGGTGGCGACTGGATTCTGATGACCTGTCCGGTTGCTGCGTAATCGCCAGGCCCTTGCAAACTGGTGGCGCTCGATGATTGCGGGATTCAATCGAGAGGCCTGATATTCCCCTTCCCCGTGGCAAATACACCCCAGGTTCAACCCCCAATTGTCCACAGCAAATCATGAGAGCCGCATCCGTTCGCATGCGCACCAGGCCTTCGTCCTGTAAGCTATGCTCGATGGAGCGACTATTGTCTGGCACAAGGCGTGTCAACGAGGTCGTTTGAGCACCCATCACTTCTACAACCTTCAGATCAGGACTAACATTGCCAAAACCAAATTACTCATACGCGAAACGCCAGAGAGAAATGGCCAAAAAACAGAAGAAGGAAGATAAGCGCCGGCAAAAGGCCGAGGCAGCAGAGCAAGCGAATCCCGAGAGTGCGGAACAGCCTGCCCAACCCGAGGCCACGCCAGACAATCCCGCAGAGTAGGTGTGTTCCGCTTGCCGCGTTGCACCTGACAATGCTGCAAGCGTACCTGTCACCTCATCGCAATCGGGATGCGAGCCGTGTGCATTCAGGCACCGGCTACGCGGAGACCGATGTGGCTCATGCCCGCCGATATCCACAGGCAAATGGGCGTATCAGCCTTGGAAGCCACCTCAATCCCGATCTTCTTCCAGAGAGAGTCGGATGGTAAAGGTGTTGCTACCATTTGCGCTGTTGACGCATACGCCGCCACCGTGCGCCTCTGAAATCGCCTTGACAATAGCCAACCCCAGCCCCGCACCTTCTGTGTCACGAGATCGTGCCGCATCAGCGCGATAAAAGCGTTCGAAAAGCCGCTCACGCACAGCCTCGGGTATCGGGTCGCCTGGATTTGTCACGTGGATGAAGGCATTGCCCCCTGATTGTTCCAGCGCGACCTCAATGCTCTTGCCCGCCTGTGTGTAACGGATGGCATTGGAGAGCAAATTATTGAGCGCCCGGCGCAACATCGTGCGATCCCCTCTTACGCTAACCCCGCCCCTTAACCGCAACTCGACCGACTGCTCCGCTGCCAGCGCTTCGTAGAATTCGAATAGCTCACGGACCTCGTTTGCAAGGTCGACTGATTCGAGAGAAGCCAGTTTCCGCTCGTTGTCCGTTCTGGCCAGAAACAGCATGTCCGACACCATACGGCTCAGCCGCTCCAGTTCTTCCGAGTTAGAAGCCAGAACATCACGGTACTCCTCGACACTTCGATTCTTTGACAGCATGACTTGCGTCTGCGTCAGCAGATTACTGACAGGCGTGCGCAGTTCGTGGGCAATATCAGCGGAGAACTCTGAAAGACGACCGAATGAGATATCCAGGCGTGCAAGCATCGCATTAAAGGCGTTCGCAAAACCAACCAGCTCAACTGGCAGATCATCCGTCCCAAGACGTTGATTGAGGCGATTGCTGGAGATCGCATCCAGTTTCCCGGCCAACAGCCGCAGCGGCCTCAATCCACCACGGGCAATGAGGACACTGACCAGAACGGCAACAACAATGGCGCAGCCTATTGATATCCACAAAGCGCGCACGACGACGGACATGAACGCCTTGTGGTGGTCGATGTTGAGCGCTGCTGCTACTTGCAGCGGAGGTTCCAGGGGGCTGTTTGCAGATAATCTCGCGGCAAGGCCTCGATACTGGTGCCCGCCCTCTTCCCATGTGAACAAAATAGAGCGATCGGGAGTCGCCCGCGAGATTGCCGCTTCGATCGCACTCTCCGGAAACTCGATCGCGGAATCGGCCGCCAACGGCACACCCTCTCCGGTTGCAACCCACAATGAGACCCGGTCATGTCCTACCAGCATGCTGTCAAGGCGTGCGTGCAGCCCCTGCAAAGCGTCCGCGTCCGCCGCGCCTTTGAGCACGTAATCAACACGCCTTATAGCGCTGTCGAGCGTGGCCCGGTCTATTTCCTGGAAATGATGCTGTGTCGCTGCATAAAAGTAGATTCCGAGGCCGAGAAATCCGCTGCCCAGAATACCGGCGAACAGCAGCGTCAGCCGCCTGGTGATTGATCTCCGCGGCATTATTCTTCGCGCAACTCACAAACGTATCCCATGCCACGAACCGTGTGTATCAGCTTCGGTTCGAAAGGCTCATCAACCTTGGCGCGCAAGCGCCGAACGGCCACCTCAACCACGTTGCTGTCACTGTCAAAATTCATGTCCCAAACCTGGGATGCGATCAGCGATCGAGGCAGCACTTCGCCCTTTCGGCGCAACAGCAGTTCCAAAAGAGAAAATTCCTTGGCAGTCAGCTCGATGCGTTTTCCTGCCCTGATCACTCGGTGACGTAACAGGTCGAGTTCAAGATCTGCCAGCTGGAGCGTCGTCTGTTCACGACTGCGGCCACGGCGCAATAGCGTCCGAACCCGCGCCAACAACTCGGAGAAGGCGAATGGTTTCACCAGGTAATCGTCTGCCCCCAACTCCAGCCCCTTTACCCGGTCCTCGACGCCCTCTTTGGCGGTCAGAAACAACACCGGTAAATCCTGGCCACGATCGCGCATCCGCTCAACCACGTCCCAGCCACTGAGTCCAGGCAGCATCACGTCGAGAATGATCAACTCGTAGTCCCCGGTCGTAGCCAGGTGGAGCCCATCGACACCGTCGCGCGCGAGATCGACGCTGAAGCTCGCTTCCTGAAGTCCTTTCCTCAGGTAGTCTCCGGTTTTGATCTCGTCTTCTACGATGAGGATTTTCATATTCGTTTCTTGCCAACCTGCATCAGAA
>DATKYN010000048.1:0-14845 GCA_035528435.1 Burkholderiales bacterium | reverse complement strand
CCAGCCGATTGCGATGGAAGAGGGCTTGCGCTTTGCCATTCGCGAGGGTGGCCGCACGGTTGGAGCAGGTGTTGTGGCCAAGGTTCTTGAATAGAACGGGTGCTTGAGTAAACAAAGACAAGTGTGCATACAACGTGGCCGTGCAATACTGGCCGGGCGATAACAGCGCGACAGACATAGACTACAGAGTTGGGGCGAGAGGCAGAGAGCGAGAGTTTGCTGCTTGTTCCGGTTTCCTCACTCCACACGGGATTTTGAAATGCAAAGCCAGAAAATACGTATCCGACTGAAAGCTTTTGACTACCGCCTGATCGACCAGTCTGCTATCGAGATTGTCGAAACTGCCAAACGGACCGGCGCGGTGGTAAAGGGGCCGGTTCCGCTGCCCACCCGCATTGAGCGTTTTAATCTGTTACGTTCCCCTCATGTGGACAAGGCTTCACGAGAGCAACTGGAGATGCGCACGCATTTGCGATTGATGGACATCATCGACCCGACAGACAAGACAGTCGATGCTTTGATGAAGCTTGATCTTCCCGCCGGAGTAGATGTGGAAATCAAGCTGTAGGGGCAAACAGGGGAGGCCTGCCTCTCCTGTGAGCTGATAATTTGGAAACCCGGCTGGCCAACTGAAGCCAGCACCTCATAAGAGGAAATAAAAAATGTCATTAGGACTTGTCGGTCGCAAGGTCGGCATGACCAGATTTTTCACCGATTCCGGCGAATCCGTGCCGGTTACGGTGCTGGACGTGTCCGGAAATCGTGTGACCCAGATCAAGACGGATCAAAATGACGGCTATTCTGCTGTTCAGATCGCGTTCGGATCGAGGCGCGCGAGCCGTATCAACAAGGCGCTAGCTGGTCATTTCGCCAAAGCGGGTGTCGAAGGCGCACGCGGTCTGCGCGAGTTCCGCGTTGACGCCGAGCAGGCGTCAGGCCTGGAAGTCGGCGGCCAGGTAGGCGTTGATTTGTTCGCTGTCGGCCAGTACGTCGACATCTCCGGTACAACAAAAGGCAAGGGCTTCGCGGGCGCAATCAAGCGTCACCACTTTTCTTCACAGCGAGCCAGCCACGGTCAATCGATCACGCACAACGCGCATGGATCGACCGGTCAGAACCAGGATCCCGGACGAGTATTTCCCGGTAAGCGCATGGCCGGGCAACTTGGGTCGGTTCGCCGTACCGTACAGAATTTACAAGTGGTTCGTATCGATCCCGAGCGCAGCCTTTTGATGATCAGGGGTCCGGTGCCGGGCGCTGATGGCGCTGACGTAATGGTGCTGCCGTCCGTCAAGAAGAAAGGCTGAACGATGGAACTCAAGATGATTGATGACAAAGGTCAGCCAACTTCCAGTGTGAGTGCGTCCGACGAATTGTTTGGCAGGGACTATAACGAACCGCTGGTGCATCAGGTTGTTACCGCCTACATGGCCAATGCCCGCAGCGGGACGCGGGCGCAGAAAGCGCGTGGCGATATGAGCCGCTCGCATCGCAAGCCGTGGAGGCAAAAGGGTACGGGGCGCGCGCGAGCCGGATTTGCTGGAAGCCCCATCTGGCGTGGTGGATCGCGGGTGTTTCCATCCAGCCCGGATGAGAACTTCAGCCACAAGGTCAACCGAAAGATGTACCGGGCTGGAATGGCATCGATTTTTTCCCAGTTGGTCCGGGAAGGAAGGCTGGCAGTGGTTGACGCGTTCAGTATCGAAGCGCCCAAGACGAAATTGCTTGATCAAAAGGTCAAAGGCATGGGCATGGGCAGCGTGTTGATTATTACCGATGGCGAGGATGAGAACTTGCTGTTGTCGTCGCGCAACTTGCCGAATGTCTACGTGGTGCAACCTGGCCAGGCGGATCCGGTGAGTCTGTTGCACTTTGACAGCACGATCATCACGAAGGCTGCTGTCTCGAAAATCGAGGAGATGTTGTCATGACGGCTCATACGGTCAGCCAGGAACGGCTTCTAAGTGTGTTACTGGCCCCAATCGTGTCGGAGAAAAGTACTTACGTCGCCGACAAATACGAGCAGGTCATTTTTCGTGTCGACCCTGGTGCCACCAAGCCGGAAATCAAGGCTGCCGTGGAATTGCTGTTCAAGGTCGAGGTGGATGATGTTCAGGTGTCCAACATCAAGGGCAAGAAAAAGCGCTTTGGCGGTCGAATGGGCCGGCGGCGTAACTGGAAGAAGGCATATATCTGCCTCAAGCCCGGCCAGGAAATTAACTTCGCGGCAGGGGAGACCAAATAATGGCTCTGGTTAAACTCAAACCCACCTCCGCCGGTCGGCGTAGCGTCGTCAAGGTCGTTAACCCCGACCTTCACAAGGGGCGGCCCCATCAGGCGCTCGTGGAAAAGAACCCGAAGCGGGCAGGTCGTAACAGTTTCGGCCATATAACGACTCGCCATCAAGGCGGCGGACACAAACGTCTTTACCGGGTGATTGACTTTCGCCGCAATAAGGACGGCGTGGCTGCGCGTGTGGAGCGTATCGAGTACGACCCGAACCGCAGTGCCAATATTGCGTTGCTGTGTTACGCAGATGGCGAACGGCGCTACATCATCGCGCCCCGAGGCGTGAAAGTTGGTGACGAATTGTTTAACGGAGTTGAGGCGCCGATCAAGGCGGGGAACACCCTGCCGCTCAGGAGTATTCCGGTCGGCACCAACGTGCATTGTGTAGAGCTTCGACCCGGCAAGGGGGCGCAGGTGGCCCGCTCGGCAGGAGCTTCCGTTCAGTTGCTCGCTCGCGAAGGGGCGCATGCCCAGTTGCGGATGCGCTCCGGTGAAATACGCAAGGTGCACGTCGATTGCCGAGCTACTGTCGGCGAAGTTGGCAATGCAGAGCATAACCTCAGGAGTATCGGCAAGGCTGGTGCAATGCGCTGGCGAGGTGTGCGTCCGACAGTGCGCGGCGTGGCGATGAACCCGGTGGATCACCCGCACGGTGGTGGTGAGGGCCGCACCGGCACGAAACGCGATCCGGTAAGTCCGTGGGGGACTTTCACAAAGGGTTTCAGAACCCGCAAGAACAAGCGCACGCAGAACATGATCGTTCGGCGTCGCGCGAAGTAAGAGGTAGAAAATATGGCACGTTCAGTCAAGAAAGGCCCCTTTGTGGATCTTCATCTGATCCAGAAGGTCGACACCGCGCGCGCGAGTAACGATAAGCGCCCGATCAAGACATGGTCGCGCCGCTCCACGGTGCTGCCGGATTTCGTGGGGCTTACTATCGCGGTGCATAACGGCCGGCAACACGTCCCTGTGTACGTTACCGAGAACATGGTTGGTCACAAGCTCGGCGAATTCTCTCTGACTCGCACTTTCAAGGGTCACGCAGCGGATCGCAAAGCTCCGACTGGCAAGAAATGATAACAAGAGCGCAAAGGAGCGAATGAAATGCAAACCTCTGCAGTGTTGCGCGGCGTAAGGCTTTCACCCCAGAAGGGCAGGCTGGTTGCTGACCAGATCCGCGGCCTGGCCGTGGACAAAGCGCTCAACATACTGAAGTTCAGTCCCAAGAAAGGGGCCCGGATCATCCAGAAAGTCGTCGAATCAGCAATTGCCAATGCTGAGCACAACGACGGCGCGGATATTGATGAGTTGCGGATTACGCGCATCTTTGTAGATCAAGGGCCTGTATTCAAGCGTTTCATGCCTCGTGCAAAAGGGCGCGCCGCAAAGATTCTCAAACCGACCTGCCATATTCTTGTGACAGTCGGCGACCTGTCGAAGGAGTAGGTATGGGACAAAAGATCAATCCGATCGGTTTTCGTCTTGCCGTACAGCGTAACTGGACATCCCGCTGGTATTCCAACACCAAGGGATTTTCGGAAATGCTGTTGCAGGATATCGAGGTCCGAAAATATCTTCGCAAGCGGCTTTCGCATGCGGCGGTTGCCCGTGTCGTGATCGAGCGCCCGGCGAAAAACGCAAAGATCACTATTTACAGCGCGCGCCCCGGCGTCGTAATTGGCAAGAAGGGGGAGGACATCGAGAACCTCCGCCGCGAATTGCAGAAAATGATGGGCGTCCCGGTACACGTCAATATTGAAGAAGTGCGCAAACCCGAACTCGACGCGCAACTGGTTGCGGACTCTATTGCCCAACAACTGGAAAAGCGGATTATGTTCCGCCGTGCCATGAAACGGGCGATTCAGAATGCCATGCGTCTTGGCGCGCAAGGCATCAAGATCATGAGCGCGGGCCGCTTGAATGGCATCGAGATCGCCCGTACCGAGTGGTACCGGGAAGGCCGGGTGCCGCTGCATACTTTACGCGCCGACATCGACTACGGTGTGTCCGAGGCCAAAACCACATACGGCGTAATCGGCATCAAGGTATGGGTATATAAGGGCGAAGTAATGGGCCGTGGCGACCAGCCTGCGGCACCTGGCAGCGCAGACACACAGCCCCAGAGAAAACCCAGAAGAGCAGGAGCGAGCAATGCTGCAGCCAGCTAGAACTAAATATCGCAAGTACCACAAGGGGCGCAATTATGGGGTCGCGACCCGTGGTGCGAAAGTGTCTTTCGGGGAGTTCGGGCTCAAGTCTATTGACCGTGGTCGCCTGACCGCGCGTCAAATCGAAGCCGCGCGGCGGGCGATGACGCGCCATATCAAGCGTGGCGGGCGGATCTGGATCCGAATTTTTCCTGACAAGCCGGTCTCTCAGAAACCGGCAGAGGTTCGTATGGGAAACGGCAAGGGAAATCCAGAGTTTTGGGTTGCAGAGATTCAGCCGGGCAAAGTTCTCTACGAAATGGACGGGGTGCGCGAAGATGTCGCGCGCGAGGCGTTTCGCCTGGCGGCGGCCAAGTTGCCGCTACGTACTGTCTTTGTGCAACGTCACTTGGGGTAAGCAATGAAAGCTAGCGAACTCAGAAACAAGAGCGAAGCCGACCTGAACAAGGAGCTCAACGAGCTGCTCAAAGCGCAGTTCTCGCTGCGTATGCAGATTGCAACGCAACAAACGACCAAGAACAGTGAAATTGGAAAGGTGCGCCGGGACATTGCCCGGGTGCGAACGGTGATGACAGAAAAGGCAGGAAAATCATGAGTGAAGCGACGAGTACAGCGAATCGTCGACGTCTGACAGGCCGTGTAGTGAGTGACAAGATGGACAAAACCGTTACGGTGCGGGTGGATCGGATGGTTCCCCATCCGTTATACGGCAAATATGTGCGCCGTTCGACGAAGTACCACGCACATGATGAAGCCAATGAGTGCCATACGGGCGATACCGTGCTGATTGAGGAAAGCCGACCTTTGTCAAAGACGAAGGCATGGAAGGTCGCCAGTCTTGTCGAGCGCGGGACCAAGGTCTGAGGCGCTTGCGGCGGCAGCTAAATACACGTAGAATCGCGCGCTTTTCCGGGACAGGGATGTATGCGCCATAGTTCTTCGGCGCTTTTAAAGCATTCGTTGAATCCGGTCGGCAACGCTCCGGTGATGTAGTCAGTCCGGACCACGCATCCAGAATGAATGACCCGAACGGGTCCCAAAACTGGCTCGTCGCATACAGTATGAAGGCGGGCAAAGTTGGAACGAGGTTAATGACATGATTCAAATGCAGTCTCGGCTCAAAGTGGCCGACAACACGGGCGCACGCTCGGTAATGTGTATCAAGGTGCTGGGCGGCTCGAAGCGGCGATATGCCGGTGTCGGCGACGTCATCAAGGTTAGCGTCAAGGACGCGGCACCGCGTGGACGGGTCAAGAAGGGTGAGGTGTACAACGCCGTTGTGGTGCGAACCGCGACTGGCGTCCGGCGCCAGGACGGATCACGGATCAAATTCGATTCCAATGCAGCGGTGTTGCTCAACAACAAGCTTGAGCCGATCGGTACTCGTATATTCGGCCCGGTTACCCGCGAACTCAGAACCGAAAAGTTCATGAAGATCGTATCCCTTGCACCAGAGGTCCTCTGAGGAGATCGGCTATGCGCAAAATTCGAAAAGGAGACCAGGTTGTTATCCGTACCGGCAAGGATCGCGGCAAGCGTGGTTCGGTTTTGCAGCTGGTTGGAGATGACCGGGTCCTCGTGGAAGGCGCGAATCGCGCCAAAAAGCACGAAAAACCCAATCCGATGAAAGGCACGACCGGCGGGATCGTTGAAAAGGAAATGCCGATTCATATATCAAACGTTGGGGTATTTAATCCGGCGACGCAAAAGGCTGACCGCGTAAACATCAAGACGCTCGACGATGGCCGCAGGGTTCGGGCGTTCCGTACCAACGGCGAGATGCTGGACGCATAAGAGGAAATCATGGCCAAGCAGGAAGCAGCAGTCAAAGAAGAGGTCCCGGTGCCGCGTCTGGTGGAGCAATACCAGAAGGAAATAGTGCCGATCCTGATGAAGCAGTTTGGTTACAAGAGCATCATGGAAGTGCCGCGTCTGCAGAAGATCGTTCTCAATATGGGTGTTGGTGAAGCGGTCAACGACAAGAAAATCCTTGAGCACGCCGTTGGTGACCTCGCGCAGATCGCCGGACAAAAACCGGTTGTGACCAAGGCGCGAAAGTCGATTGCCGGGTTCAAGATTCGGGCGGGTTATCCGATTGGCTGCAAGGTAACCCTTCGTAACATTCGCATGTTTGAGTTTCTGGATCGGCTGATCAGTGTGGCAATCCCGCGCGTGCGCGACTTCCGTGGTATTTCAGGGAAGGCGTTTGACGGCAGGGGCAACTTCAACATGGGCGTGCGGGAACAGATCATTTTTCCCGAGATCGAGTACGACAAGATCGACGCTTTGCGCGGTCTCAATGTCACAATTGCAACGACTGCAAAGAGCGATGACGAAGCGCGTGCGCTTCTTTCGGCTTTCCGGTTTCCATTCAGGAATTGAGGTAGTCATGGCGAGACAATCCGTTGTTAACCGCGATAAAAAGCGCCGCGAAACAGTGAAGAAGTACGCGGCTCAACGCACTGAGCTCAAAGCAATATTGACCAGCAGCAGTGCATCGGAAGAGGAAAAGGGGCAAGCGCGAGAAACGCTGCAGAAGCTTCCGCGCGATTCCAGTCCGGTTCGTTTGCGCAATCGTTGCGCGCTAACCGGTCGTCCTCGCGGTGTGTTCAAGAAATTCGGTCTGGCGCGGGGCAAACTGCGCGAGATTGCCTTGCGCGGTGAAATTCCGGGTGTAATCAAGGCGAGCTGGTAGGAGATATCCAGATATGAGCATGAGTGACCCCATTGCCGACATGCTTACCCGCATTCGCAATGCGCAAATGGCGGAAAAAGTGTCTGTGGTTATGCCGCTAAACAAGTTGAAGTTGGCGATTGCCAAGGTGCTAAAGGACGAGGGCTATATCGAGGATTTCAAGATTGATGATCCAGGTGCCGTAAAGCCAGTGCTTGAGATTGGCTTGAAATATTACGCGGGAAAGCCCGTCATTGAACGAATCGAGCGCGTTAGCCGTCCAGGGTTGCGGATATATAAGGCGGCACGCGAAATCCCGCAGGTAATGAACGGACTGGGTGTGGCAATCGTGTCGACTTCTCGGGGTGTGATGACGGATCGCAAGGCCCGATCAACCGGGGTTGGTGGCGAGGTGCTTTGTATTGTTGCCTGATGAATTTTTATGTCAGTCCAGGCTGGCATCAGAAGGCAAATGACGCAAGAAACCGGCCGATCAACAACGCCGAACAATATTTGTAAAACTAGAGCAGTAGTGGAGCAGACTCATGTCACGCATCGGTAAGAATCCGGTGACCATCCCCACGGGGGTTGAAGTCAAGATTGGTGACCGGGAAATCACGGCGAAAGGACCATTGGGCGCGCTAACCCAATCGCTCAACGCTCTGGTTAATATACGCCAAGAAGGCGAAACGCTGGTGTTTGAGCCGGCGAATGCGAGCTCGGCAGCCAATGCGATGTCCGGTACCGTCCGGGCGCTGATCGGGAACATGGTAACCGGTGTAAGTACCGGCTTCGAACGCAAGCTGACGCTTGTAGGTGTCGGGTACCGTGCCCAGGCTCAGGGAGACAAGTTGAATTTGTCTCTTGGGTTCTCGCACCCGGTCGTCCATCAGATGCCTCAAGGGATCAAGGCCGAAACGCCTCAACAGACTGAAGTGGTGATCAAGGGAATCGACAAGCAGCTGGTCGGCCAGGTTGCCGCAGAAGTGCGACGTTACAGACCGCCGGAACCCTACAAGGGAAAAGGGGTCCGCTACGCCGGGGAGCGTGTCGCCATCAAGGAAACGAAGAAGAAGTGAGTGTGCCGTCATGATGGAAAAAAAACAGGGAAGGATTCGCCGTTCGAAGAAGACGCGCAGCAAGATCGCGGAGCTGCGTGCCACGCGCCTGCTGGTGCACCGTTCGAACACGCATATCTACGCTCAGGTCATCGATGCAGACGCCAAGGTTGTAACGTCCGCTTCGACCCTGGAACCGGAAGTGCGCAAACAGGTCAGCAATGGCGGCACCGTGAATGCCGCGGCAATGATCGGGAAGCGAATCGCCGAAAAAGCCAGGGAGAAGGGTGTCGAAGCGGTTTCATTCGACCGCTCCGGTTTTAAATATCACGGCCGTGTTAAAGCGCTTGCGGATGCCGCGCGCGAGGCCGGACTGAAGTTCTGAGGATCAGCTAATGGCAAGAATGCAGCATCAGGGAGACGACCGCGGAGACGGATTGCGGGAGAAGATGGTCGCGGTGAATCGCGTCACCAAGGTTGTGAAGGGTGGCCGTGTTCTTGGTTTTGCAGCGCTGGCAGTTGTCGGAGATGGCGACGGTGGCATTGGCATGGGCAAAGGCAAGGCGCGCGAAGTTCCGGTTGCCATCCAGAAAGCGATGGAAGAGGCACGGCGCAAGCTATTCAAGGTGGCATTGCGTGATGGCACCTTGCAGCATGCCGTCGTCGGTGTGCACGGTGCGGCGAAGGTTTTCATGCAACCGGCATCCGAAGGAACAGGCATTATTGCGGGCGGACCGATGCGCGCGATTTTCGAGGTGATGGGTGTCAGTGACATCCTTGCCAAATGCATTGGCTCGACGAATCCTTATAACGTGGTTCGCGCGACACTTAACGGGCTTGCGGCTATGAATTCGCCGAGTGAGATTGCGCTCAAGCGCGGCAAGACTGTCGAAGAAATACTGGGGTAACGAGCATGGCAGAAACCAAGAAACCCGCAGCAAAGCCGGCAGCGAAGAAAGCCGCCGCCAAGGCTGCTCCGAAGAAAACCGCGCCAAAGAAGACGGCGACCAAGAAAGCGGTAGTAAAGAAGACGGCCGCCAAGAAAGCGGTCAGTGCAGTCAAGACCAGTCCGGAAAAAACGGTGCGAGTCACGTTGGTTAAGAGTGTTATCGGTACCAAGGCGGGACATCGTGCGACCGTGCTTGGGCTCGGCCTGCGGCGTATCCGCCATAGTGTCGAGCTCGAAGACACACCCTCGGTGCGCGGAATGATCAACAAAGTGAGTTACCTCCTCAGAGTGGAGGCTTAGATGCGACTGAACAAGATACAGCCTGCAGACGGTTCCAAGCGTGCACGCACTCGCGTCGGGCGTGGTACTGGCAGCGGCAAGGGCAAGACGGCAGGGCGTGGCCACAAGGGCCAACACTCCCGTTCTGGTGGTTATCACAAAGTCGGATTCGAGGGTGGGCAAATGCCCATGGCGCGGCGCCTGCCTAAGCGCGGGTTCGTGTCGATGACGCGCGATGACACTGTAGAGATTCGCCTCTCTGAACTGAACAAGGTCGAGGGTAACGAGATTGACCTGCTCGCACTCAAGCAAGCCGGTGTCGTTGCAAAAAACACCGTTGCGGGCAAGATCATTCTGAATGGCAAACTGGAAAAGAAGAACATCACTGTGCGTGGCCTGGGTGTAACGAAGGGTGCTCGCGCGGCGATTGAAGCCGCAAGCGGCAGCGTCGAGGGATAAGACTTGGCTCAGGACAGCATGAAGGGGATGACCGGCAAGTTTGGCGACCTGAAGCGTCGGCTTCTGTTTTTGCTGCTCGCGCTCATCGTCTATCGCATCGGTGCGCACATCCCCGTACCCGGAATTGATCCGGTGCAGCTGCGGGAATTGTTCCGCGCCCAGGAGGGCGGAATACTGGGCATGTTCAACATGTTCTCCGGTGGCGCATTGTCGCGCTTTACGATATTTGCGCTTGGCATCATGCCCTACATATCGGCATCGATTATTATGCAGTTGCTGACTGTAGTCGTTCCGACCCTTGAGCAACTCAAGAAGGAAGGCGAAGCGGGGCGGCGCAAGATCACGCAATACACGCGTTACGGAACGCTTGTCCTGGCCACATTCCAGGCGACCGGAATTTCGATCGCACTCGAGTCGCAAAGCGGCCTTGTGATCGATCCAGGTATGGCTTTCCGCTTTACCGCGGTTGTGACGCTGGTAACCGGCACCATGTTTCTGATGTGGCTGGGCGAACAGATCACAGAGCGTGGCATTGGCAACGGCATCTCTCTGATCATTTTTGCCGGTATTGCGGCCGGTTTGCCGAGCGCCATGGGCGGTACACTTGAATTAGCTCGTACCGGTACTTTCTCGATTCCGCTGGTATTGCTGCTGCTTATCGGGGCAGTTCTCGTAACGGCCTTCGTGGTTTTCGTCGAGCGCGGCCAGAGAAAGATATTGGTGAACTATGCCAAGCGGCAGGTCGGGCGAAAGGTATACGGTGGGCAAAGCTCGTTTCTGCCGCTGAAATTGAATATGGCGGGTGTCATTCCGCCGATTTTCGCCTCCAGTATCATCCTGTTTCCGGCGACGCTGGCTCAGTTGCTTGGGTCAAGCGAGAACGTTTACTGGTTGCGCGATATTGGGGGCTTGTTGCACCCCGGGCAGCCACTTTACGTAGCGTTTTACGCAGCGGCGATTATTTTCTTCTGTTTCTTCTACACCGCACTTGTATTTAACCCGCGGGAAACAGCAGACAACCTGAAAAAAGGCGGCGCGTTCGTTCCGGGAATTCGCCCAGGTGAGCAAACGGCCAAGTACATAGAAAAGATTATTTTGCGATTGACGTTGGCCGGGTCGATCTACATCACACTGGTGTGTCTGCTTCCAGAATTTCTGATTGTGAAATGGAACGTGCCGTTTTATTTCGGTGGCACGAGTTTGTTGATTATTGTCGTTGTAACAATGGATTTCATGCAGCAAGTACAGGCCTACGTCATGTCTCATCAATATGAGGGCTTGCTGAAGAAAGCAAACTTCAAGGGCGGAATGTTTCCGACCCGCTGAGGAGAGAAGAAATGCGCGTTAAAGCATCAGTTAAAAAGCTGTGTCGCAACTGCAAGATTATCCGGCGCAACCGGGTTGTGCGTGTTATCTGCAGTGAACCGCGTCACAAGCAGCGGCAGGGTTAATTGTCCTGACGGACATTCGGAACTGGAAAAATTATGGCACGAATTGCAGGTGTAAATATCCCGAACCACAAGCACGCGTGGGTCGCGCTGACGTCAATTTACGGTATCGGACGCACGCGTGCGTACATGATTTGCTCTGAGGCCGGCATCACTCCTTCTACCAAGATGAAGGATCTCAGCGACAGCGAGATGGAGAAATTGCGCGAGCAGGTCGGTAGGGTCACCGTAGAGGGCGATCTGCGTCGCGAGATTTCGATGAACATCAAGCGTTTGATGGACCTCGGAAGTTACCGCGGCTCGCGTCACCGCAGGGGCTTGCCGGTGCGCGGGCAACGTACCAAGACAAATGCACGGACCCGAAAAGGCCCGAAGAGAGTCCTGCGTTCGGGACGTAAGTAATTACCGGACGTAACACACCAAACATACAGGCGGGAATATTCAGAGATGGCAAAAGCAACCAGCCGGGTGCGAAAGAAGGTCAAAAAGAATGTGGCGGAGGGAGTCGCGCACGTTCATGCGTCCTTCAATAACACGATCATTATGATTACGGACCGCCAGGGCAATGCCTTGTCCTGGGCGACATCCGGTTCCAGCGGATTCAAGGGCTCGCGCAAGAGTACGCCGTTCGCCGCACAGGTTGCCGCAGAGCAGGCCGGTCGCGCAGCGCAGGACTGTGGTGTAAAGAACCTCGAAGTGCGCATCAAGGGTCCGGGACCGGGGCGCGAATCGGCAGTGCGGGCGCTCAACGCAGTCGGGTTCAAGATCACCAGTATTTCGGACGTTACGCCAATTCCGCACAACGGGTGCCGCCCGCCCAAGAAGCGCCGCATCTAAGGAGACTACACGTGGCCAGAAACCTTGATCCAAAGTGCAGACAGTGCCGTCGGGAGGGAGAAAAACTCTTTCTGAAGGGCGAGAAGTGTTTCACTGACAAATGTGCAATTGAACGGCGCTCATATGCGCCAGGTCAGCACGGACAGAAAAACACACGCATCTCCGACTTCGGTCGTCAGTTGCGCGAGAAACAAAAAATTCGTCGTATTTACGGCGTGCTGGAGAAACAGTTCCGCAATGGCTACAAGGAGGCTGCTCGCAAGAAGGGGGTGACCGGCGAAACCTTGCTGCAGGATCTTGAGAGCCGACTCGATTCGGTTGTCTACCGTATGGGTTTCGGTGTTTCCCGGACGGAATCACGCCAGATTTTGCGCCACAACGGTATTCTCGTGAATGGCAAGCGGGTCAATATTCCTTCTTATAAGGTTCGCGCGGGTGACGTAGTGGAGGTGGCCGAGAAGTCGAAGGCGCAACTGCGCATCAAGGCAGCCGTTGAGGCCGCCGAAAGCCGCGGCTACCCTGAGTGGATCGAGGTGGATATCAAGGCACTCAAAGGAACCTTCAAGGCGCTTCCACAGCGCTCCGAGTTGCCGTCGACCATTAATGAATCGATGGTCGTCGAACTTTATTCCAAGTAATTTTCAGTTTTTGCCTTCGAGACCCACGTGGTTTCGAAGGTGGGAATTTTCGAAACTTTGTAAAGGGTCGAATCTATGCAAAGCAGCTTCCTAAAGCCGCGAATTATTGATGTCCGATCTACAGGTGCTGGTCAGGCTAAAGTCACAATGGAGCCTTTCGAGCGCGGTTACGGACATACTTTGGGTAACGCCCTGCGTCGCGTGCTGCTGTCTTCGATGCCCGGCTTCGCACCAACCGAGGTAAAAATCACGGGCGTTCTGCACGAGTATTCCGCGATTGATGGTGTTCAGGAAGACGTGGTCGATATTCTGCTCAACCTCAAGGGTGTGGTTTTAAAACTCCACAATCGGGATGAAGCCGTACTTAATCTCAAGAAGGAAGGCGAAGGCGAAGTGCGCGCCAGTGATATAGAGAGCACGCACGATGTTGAGATCGTAAATCCCGATCATGTCATTGCTCACCTGGCACCGGGTGGAAAGCTCGACATGCAAATCAAGGTCGAGGGAGGAACAGGCTACGTTCCGGCTAATGTCCGCGAGAACTCGCAGGAGAACCGGAGTATAGGCAGTCTTCTGTTGGACGCTTCGTTCAGCCCTGTGCGGCGCGTGAGCTATGCAGTCGAAAGCGCCCGCGTCGAGCAGAGAACCGATCTTGACAAACTGGTAGTGGATATCGAAACGAACGGCGTTGTTGAACCGGAAGAAGCGATCCGTTATGCGGCGCGCATATTGATGGAACAGCTTGCGAGTTTCGCAGACCTCAAGGGTACGCCCGCTCCCGTTGAAGCGCCTAAGACCCCGCAGGTTGACCCGATCCTGCTGCGACCGGTCGATGATCTGGAGCTCACCGTGCGTTCGGCAAACTGCCTGAAAGCGGAAAATATTTATTACATCGGTGACCTGATTCAACGCACCGAGACCGAGTTGCTCAAGACACCGAACCTCGGGCGTAAGTCGCTTAACGAGATCAAGGAAGTGCTGGCCGCACGTGGATTGACTCTCGGGATGAAACTCGAAAACTGGCCACCGTCCGGGCTGGAAACAGCTTCAGTCTGAACACGAATAAGGGGAAACAACCATGCGTCACCGTCTCGGACTGCGCAAACTTAATCGCACCAGTGCGCATCGTCAGGCGATGCTGCGCAACATGACCAACTCCCTGTTACGGCATGAAGTCATCAAGACAACCTTGCCGAAAGCAAAGGAATTGCGTCGCGTGGCCGAGCCGATTATCACGCTCGCCAAGAAACCTTCCGTTGCCAATCGTCGTCTCGCCTTTGCGCGCCTTCGGGACCGTGACATCGTCGTTAAGCTGTTTGACGAGCTTGGACCGCGATATGCCAACCGAAACGGCGGGTATCTGCGTATTCTTAAATTCGGCTTTCGCCAGGGTGACAATGCACCGATGGCATTGGTCGAATTAATGGATCGACCGGAGGAAGCCGAGGAGGCGGCTGGTTAGGTAACCAAACCAACTACCAAACTCAAAAAAGCCGGCTTTGTGCCGGCTTTTTTGATGGGAATCGCGGCCGCGCCGTACTTGCACACTCTTGTCGGGCTGAAATTTATCGAGCGTTCAGGCCGATTCCTCAGCCAGAGCGATTCCGTGATTTGCCAGAGTAGCGCGCAGATAGTGCCCGGTGTGACTGGATTCATCTTCGGCGATCTCTTCGGGGGTGCCGGAAGCAATGATAAGCCCGCCTTCGTCACCTCCCTCGGGCCCAAGGTCGATGATTATGTCAGCTGTCTTGATGACATCCAGATTATGCTCGATGACCACCACGGTGTTTCCGTGATCACGCAGGCGGTGCAAGACCGCCAGCAGCATTTCGATGTCCTGAAAATGTAAGCCGGTGGTCGGTTCGTCAAGTATGTAAAGCGTCTTGCCGGTGTCACGCTTGGAAAGTTCAAGTGCGAGTTTGACACGTTGTGCCTCCCCGCCGGACAGTGTTGGTGCGCTCTGGCCGAGGCGGACATATCCCAGGCCCACATCTACCAGAGTGTCGAGGCGCCGCACGATAGCCGGCACGGATGAGAAAAACGCTC
>DATKYN010000047.1:0-11473 GCA_035528435.1 Burkholderiales bacterium | reverse complement strand
GGGTCGAGATGGTGTCTTTGCAGCAGTTTGTAGAATTCGGTGCGATTGCGTTTCGCGAGTTTGGCAGCTTGTGTCACGTTTCCGCCCGTAATCTTGAGTATTTTCGCAAGATACTCCCGCTCGAATTCGCCTCGCGCGGATTCAAATGATGCCAGTTCGGCGGTGCGGCCACGGATTGCACTCTCGACCAGAGCCGGCGTGATGATCGGGGTGGTCGAAAGGGCCACTGCTTGTTCAATGACGTTATACAGTTCGCGCACATTTCCGGGCCATGGGGATTTGACCAGCATCTCCATTGCCTCCGCAGAGAAGCCGTTGAGCGACTTGCTGTATTTAGCGTTAATTTGTTCGAGAAAATGTGCCGCCAGTATGGGAATGTCCTCTCGTCGCTCGGTTAGCGGTGGCAGGCTGAAGGAAACAACGTTGAGGCGGTAATAAAGATCTTCGCGAAACGTGCCATCCTGGATCGCCTCTTCAAGATGGCGATGAGTCGCTGAAATGATTCTGATATCCACTGGCGTAGAGCGCGTCGAGCCGACTGGTCGAATTTCTTTTTCCTGCAGCACGCGCAGGAGCTTGACCTGCAAGGGCAAAGCCATGTCGCCGATCTCATCGAGAAAAATGGTTCCCTTGTCGGCGGCTTGAACCAGGCCCTGATAGTCACGGGCGGCCCCGGTAAACGACCCTTTCATGTGACCGAACAATTCCGATTCAAGAAGTTGCTCCGGTATGGCGCTACAGTTCACAGCAATAAACGGTTTGTCGGCACGTGGACTGGCAAGGTGAATAGCGCGTGCAAGCATCTCCTTTCCTGTGCCGCTCTCGCCCCTGACCAGGACGCTTGCATCGCTGGATGCCACCAGCTTGGCCTTGGCCAGAATGCTTTCGATGATGGGGCTGCGGGTAATGATTTCTTCACGCCAGCGCCGGTCGTTGTCAACCGCTTCGCCGGATGTGCCGCTGACGTTGATTGCTTTCTCAACCTGAGACAGGAGTTCCTTACTGTCGAAGGGTTTGGTGAGGTAGCCGAAGACGCCGCGCTGGGTGGCTGCGACGGCATCAGGGATGGTGCCGTGAGCGGTCAGGATAATGACGGGCAAGGCAGGGTGAATCTTTCGGATATTCTGGAAAAGTGCCATACCGTCCATTCCACCCATACGCAAATCTGTAATGACAAGGTGGGGTACCGAGACCGACAGCTTTGCCAACGCGCGCTCCGCGCTGGGTGCGCTTTCGACCAGATAGCCGGCCCCTTGCAGGCGAAACGTCAATAATTTGAGAAGGTCGGGGTCGTCGTCTACGATCAATATTCTGGTATCAGTATTCATGGCGTGTCCGGTTTTTACTTCTGTCCGCGTTCAATGAGGTTCTTTTCCATTTCCAGCAAGGCGTCGAGTTTTTCCTGCAGTTCACGCGACCGTTGCGTTTCTCTGGCGAGCGCCGATTTCTGTTCCGAAATTTGCGCACTTTGTTGCTCGATCTGTTTGCTGGTCTCGCTCAACTGGCTACTGGTCCGCACAATGGTCTCGTCGCGGCTCGTCAGTTCTGACAGGTAGCTGTCGTACAAAAGTGCCAGTGGGTGCAGCTTTGAATAGGTGTTGTACTCCTCTTTAAGCCATCCTTCGAGAAGAAATCGGGCTAATTCCATGTCTCTGAACGAGGCGCTCGGTGAGGACAACAGCATGATTAGCTGCATGCGATAAAAATCACTCGGATCAGTATGATACGCTTCCTGCACGCGTTGATACTCCTGCAGCAGGATGTCCCCTTGCAGCCCCGTCATGTAGGCATAGTAATTCAGCAAGCGGTCCGCATCCGTTTCTACCGTCTCGATCACCTGCCGTTGCGGTAACGAACCGACTGGCGCTGCTCGTTGCACAGCGCATCCAGCTTCCATGCATGAAATCAGCAGCACAATGGCGAACCGGGCCCTCATGCCGCGATGTCGAGCTGACGCGATGGCAGAACAACGCGTAGATGTGCCCCGGGGTTCCCATCATCTATGACTTCGACAGTTCCGCGATGCGCCAGGGCGAACTCGCGCACGATCGCAAGCCCCAGGCCGGTACCTTTCACCGGGCCGGTGTATTCGGTAGAACTCTGATAAAAAGGTTCGAACACGCGAACCCGATCTTCTCGAGGGATACCAGGACCATCATCCATGAAGTCGATGACGACGTCGCCTCCACGTCGGCGCAACTGTATGCGGATGGTACCGCCAGTCGGAGAGTATTTGATCGCGTTGGAGAGAAGGTTGTCAATAATTGCCTCGATCTTTCTCTGGTCTCCCTCCATTTCCAGATCGGCGGCAGCCAGCGACTGGCTGAGGTTTTTCGCTCGCAACGCGAGCGTGTGCTGCTGTACGACACGCTCGACGAGCGATTTCAGTCTGAAGGGGGTCGGATTCAGTGATGCTGTCTGAAACTGGGCCGTATGATAGGCAAGCAAATCTTCGATGAGGCGTTGCAAGCGCAAGGTGTTCTGTCGGAGGATGCGGGCAATCTCCAATTGGCCGTGGGTCATGCGTCCGGTCACCTCGTCGGACAAAAGCTCGACGCCTTCGCGCAGCGCAGTCAGCGGCGTTTTGAGTTCATGTGATACATGCCGCAGGAAACGCGACTTCTGTTCTTCCAGATCGAGCAGGCGCAGTCTCAACCAGTCGAGCTGCCTGCCGAGCGACTGAAGGTCGGCAGGGCCCGTCACGCTGATTTTGCCGCCGAACTCCCCCTCGCCAAGCTTCTGGATGGCCGACTCGATCTGTGAAATCGGTCGTCGTATGAGCAAAGAGGCACCCAACACCAGGAATATCGCCACCGGGACCAATGCGAGCATTTGCCACAGGATGAATTTCTGGGTTTCACCAGCCATGCGCTGAACGATATCGGCTTCCCGTTCGACGAGCAGGTTGCCCTGATTGTCCAGTTCACGCGCTGTCTGTGAAAGATTCGCGAATGCGCCAACGATCTCAGCGGCCCTGTCGCGCAATATTGTCGCTTCGGTAACTCGTTGAAACAGATCGTTCTCCGTGTCGACGAGCACACGCAACGTGGCGCGTTGGGCTTCCTCGAGCGAATAGCTGCTCAGCCGTTGTGCAGTGTCAACAAACCGCTCGTGCGCAAGCGCATAGCCCTGAAGCACGGAAGGTTCATCGACGATAACGAACTGGCGCACGCTGCGTTCCATTGCCGTGACGTGTTCGATCAGCGACCTGCTGGCCTGGGTTGCCTGTACCGCCTGATACAAGGTTTGCTGGCTATGATCTGCAAGATTGTTGACGGAGTAGGCGTTGTAGACCAGCGCAAGGACCAGCGGTACGACTGCAAGTGAGAAGCCGGCAAGGATCAGCTTCAGGAATGAACGTGGATAATAAATCCGCATCAGTTCACGCGCCGGGAGAACCGGCAACTCTTCGTTGAGTGCCGGGTCATGCGTGTGAAAGCATCTCGAACTGGCATCCCTGAAATCCTGTCAGGCTATTTCAACCGTAACGGTGCCGAAATCGCCGTATTCCGCGCGGATGGTGTCGCCCGGCGCGATTGCCAGAGGTAGTACGCAAGTGCCAGTCGTGACAATTTCACCGGCACCCAATCCGATGCCCTGGCTGCGTAGCTCGTTCGCGATCCAGGTCAGCGCAATGCGTGGGTCACCCAGTACGTTCGCGCCTGTTCCGCTTGCCGCCAACTCGCCATTTCGCCAGGCGGTTACGGAATGGGAGGATAAATCCTGCTCACGCCAGTTGGCACTGGTCTTGGCGCCCAAAACAAACCAGCTTGCGCACGCATTATCGGCAATGAGTTGCGGGGCGCCGACCTTCGCAAAATCACGGTAGCGGGAATCTGGAATCTCGATTGCAGGATGGAGCGTATCGACCGCGGCCAGCACTTCCTCCATCTCGTAAGCGGTAGGCCGCGGTGCCAGCGGTCGCGCCATGCGGAAAGCGAATTCTGCTTCGGCGACTTTCATCAGGTTTTGTCCAAGCGTCAATGTACTGCCCGAATCCATGGCTCGGCCTGCGAGAAGTCGTCCCGCTAACGGTCCGTCGACGCCGATGTGTTTCTGCCCATCGGTGCTGGTCGCGGCGATCTTCCAGCCGAATTGAGACTGACCGGACAGTCTGGCCACTTCGGCTTGAATTGCATACGCTTGCGCGCGGTCAGCGGGTTGGCAATGATCCGGAAGCGCGTCGATCAGCTGGGACTGCATCCAGGTGTTCCAAAGAATTGAGGCGGACTCGGAAATCTGTTCGCGGTTCATTTATTGATCCTGTAG
The DNA here is from genome assembly GCA_035528435.1 of Burkholderiales bacterium. Classification (GTDB taxonomy): domain Bacteria; phylum Pseudomonadota; class Gammaproteobacteria; order Burkholderiales; family Eutrophovitaceae; genus SG8-40. Next base: position 7,204 of record DATKYN010000047.1, on the reverse strand, counting down.
GCAATCTGTGCGTTGAGAGTGTGCCGGCGTTGCCGCTTCCCGGACAACGTTTATTAAAGGTTCGTTACGGGCCAGCCGATCCAGATTCCTGGCGATCAACCGATTCCGGCGCGGTGCAAGTCGGTCCGTCCAGGCTGAGGCGTGCGGCGTCATGATGATATTGTCGAGTTGGTGAAATGGAAATCGTGACGGCTGACACGGCTCGGTTCGAGTCGCGGGATAGCGATACCATGTGTCGATGATTGCACCGCCGATCTTGTGATCGCGGCATGCGGTAAACAGTGCTTCTTCATCGATCAAGGCCCCGCGTGCAACATTAATGATCACGGCTGTTGATTTCATCAGGGCAAGCCGGCGGGCATCGATGATGGTTCTCGTTGCCTCGGTGAGCGGTAACGCAAGCAAGACGAAATCACATTGATGGAGCATTGCGTCGAGCCGGGCCATGGACTCAACGGATTCGACTGAGCCGTCGCCGTTGCGCTCCGTGTGACTGCAGGCCAGAACATGCATGCCGAATGCTTTCGCGCGTTGTGAGACTTCCCGCCCGATGCGGCCGTAGCCAACAATGCCCAGCGTCTTGTCGAACAGCTCTTGATGTACCGGGCCGTAAAGATGCGAGCCCTGCCACTCGCCACGGCGCAGGGAGTTTTCGAGTTTTGTCAGCGGAATGACCCATTGCAGCATGGTTGCAAGCACATATTCCGCTATGCCGATTTCGTGCTCATAGACGTTGCACACGGTGGCCATTGCCGGCACGGCATTGAAGTCGACCGCATCCGTACCTGCGCCCGGGAGTTGCAGCAACTTCAGTTGCGGTGCCATTGGCATGCCGGCGGGCCAATCCATCGAAACCATGGCGTCTGCACACTCCAGTTGCCGGGAGAGCTGTTTCCGGTCCTGTTCGTCAACGACTTCGATCGTCCAGTCGGTCGTGAGGAACTCGGGGACTTTGGCGAGGCGGCCATCATCATCCGTTTTCTTGATCAGCAATTTCACAGGCCTGGATTTCTTGGAAAGCTGGGTTATTCAACAGGGGCTGGCTAAAGCAGCGTCACCTAGGGCTTAGCGAAACACGTACCCGAAGCAATCGTCAAAGACTGAGAGCTGAAACTTTCATTGTGCCAAAAGGCGGACTGGCGCGAGATGTCTTGCCCCAGGACTGTCGCCAATTCACGACAATTGCCAAGTGCTACCTTACGGATGGTGCAGAGCCTCGATTCTTGCCGGCGGCCTGTCTCCGGGAATGCCAGTAATGAGACAGGTCGGGTTGCAGTCTCGCAATATCGAAGCGGGCTCTGGCAGCGACAGCAACACCGGGAAAATGGTGCCGGGAAAGGGAATCGAACCCTTACGGTGTCACCACCGGCGGATTTTGAGTCCGCTGCGTCTACCAGTTCCGCCATCCCGGCACGGAGCGCATTATCCACGAAACTATCGGCACCCAGCAAGGAAACGACAATCTGGCCGGGCCCGGCATGCCGATATAATCAAGTAATGGAGTTGTCGGATTTTGACTATGACTTGCCTGCCTCGCTAATTGCGCAAGTACCTTTAACCGATCGCGGCGCCAGTCGGCTGATGCGCCTGGACGGGGTCACTGGTGCTATTGCCGATGACCGTTTCAGCGATTTTCCCCGCTTCCATCGCAAGGGAGATTTGCTGATCTTCAACGATACCAGGGTTATCAAGGCGCGTTTGTTTGGTAAGAAGGATACGGGTGGAAGAGTCGAGATCATGGTCGACCGGATTCTTGACAACGGCACGGTGCTTGTCATGCTGCGGGCCAGTCGTGCGCCGAAAGCAGGGCAGCGGATCATCCTCGAAAAGGACACGGAACTGGAAATCGTGTCGCGACAGGAAGACCTGTTTGTGCTTCGCTTTCCCCGGGATCCACTTGCCATTCTGGACCAGTACGGTCACGTGCCGTTGCCACCGTATATCGAGCGCGACGCCGCCGCAGCGGATGAATCCCGTTATCAGACTGTCTACGCGCGCCAATCGGGCGCTGTCGCGGCACCAACGGCAGGCCTGCATTTCGACGACGCCATGCTGGATCGCCTGAAGCGGATGGGGGTGAGCGTTGCTTACGTGACTTTGCACGTGGGCGCCGGCACTTTTCTGCCGGTGCGCGAAACGGACCTCAACCGCCATGTGATGCACGCGGAATGGTATAGCGTTCCCGAAACGACCGCCCAGGCCGTGAGGCAGGTGCGGGCGCAAGGCGGGCGAATTTGTGCGGTGGGCACAACCAGTCTGCGTGCACTGGAATCTGCCGCCAGAAGCGATGGTGAAGTGTGCCCGGGTAGCGCAGAAACCCGGTTATTCATCCGGCCCGGTTATCGGTTCAATGCCGTCGATCGGCTGTTGACCAATTTTCACCTTCCAAAATCCACTTTACTGATGCTGGTTGCAGCATTCGCCGGACTGGAGAACGTCAGGAGCGCATACCGCCATGCGGTGAAAGACCAGTATCGGTTCTTCAGCTACGGTGATGCCATGCTGCTGGATCGAGCCGGTCCCGGCGTGCAATCACCCTTGACGCAATGACACCGAGTGCAATGACCCCGAGCGGAATAAAATTCGAACTGCTTGCCACGGACGGTCTGGCGCGACGGGGGAGATTAACGCTTGCCCATGGCGTCGTTGAGACGCCGGTCTTCATGCCGGTGGGGACTTATGGGGCGGTAAAGGGTATGCGCCCGGCGGATCTGGAGTCTGACGGCACGCAAATCTTGCTTGGCAATACGTTTCATTTGTGGCTTCGACCCGGCCTCGAGGTGATATCCACCCATGGCGGCCTGCATGATTTCATCGGCTGGCACCGGCCGATACTGACCGACTCCGGCGGTTTTCAGGTGTTCAGTCTGGGGGATTTACGCAAAATCAGCGAAGATGGGGTCACGTTTCGCTCGCCAATCGATGGATCATCATGCTTCCTCTCGCCTGAAGAGGCGATGCGTATCCAGCAGGTCCTGAATTCGGATGTTGTGATGGCATTCGATGAATGCACGCCGTTTCCGGCGAGTGAGCGCGAGGCAGCCGCTTCAATGCATCTCAGTGTTCGCTGGGCAGAGCGCAGCAAGCGGGCGCACGAAACCAATCGAAACGCCTTGTTCGGAATCGTGCAAGGTGGCATGTTCGAGCATCTGCGCGAAGAGTGTCTGGCCGAACTGGAGCAGATCGGCTTCGATGGTTTTGCGATTGGAGGCTTGTCGGTTGGCGAGCCCAAGGCCGATATGCTGCGGATACTCAGCCACACCGCGCCACGTCTCCCTGCGGCACGTCCGCGTTACCTGATGGGGGTGGGGACGCCGCTTGACCTGGTCGCTGCTGTCAGGCAAGGCATCGACATGTTCGACTGCGTGCTCCCCACGCGCAATGCGCGTAACGGTTGGGTTTATACATCCGAAGGCATTGTCAAACTTCGCAACGCGGCTTACCGCAACGACACCAGACCGCTTGACCCGAAGTGCGGCTGCTATACCTGCGCCAACTTCACAAGAGCCTATTTACACCATTTGCAGCGCATCAACGAAATGCTCGGGGCACAACTGAACACGCTCCACAACCTCAGTTTTTACCAGCAACTGATGGCCGGGCTGCGTGAAGCGATTGCCGATGGCCGGCTCGAAGATCACGTAGATTCTCTCGCACTGGGGCAGGCAGCTGCCGGTTAAGGCCAGCCGTTGGGTGGATCGGGCCATGCCCGTTTATCCGCCGCGAGCAGGCTTTGTGGCGGCCAAATGCCGCCTCAGCTCGCACCCCCGCTTCGCTATCACACACCTGTGGCCAACAGACTGCTAGAATACAGCGCGTTTTTTGGGGCTGTAACGGCACACGTTGCTTGTTTCGATTTTGAGCTGCAGCGTGACATCGCAAGATCAAACCTGGAGGAGTGAAATTGTTGATTGGAACCGCATACGCCCAGGCAGCGGGCGGCGCACAGGGTGGGCTGGACCTGGTTGGCCTGATGCCACTGATACTGCTTTTTGTGCTGCTGTATTTTCTGATGATTCGGCCACAGGCCAAGCGCGCCAAGGAACACCGGACGATGCTCCAGGCGTTGCAAAAAGGTGATGAGGTGGTCACCGGAGGCGGCACCCTTGGCAAGATATCCAACGTAGGGGAACAATTCGTAACGGTTGAAATCGCCGCAAATGTTGAAATCAAGGTCCAGAAGACGTCGGTCCAGACGCTTCTTCCGAAGGGAACGCTCAAGTCCGCGGGCAACTCCTGAGCGTGATGCCGGGGAGTTCCCCGGCGGGCTTCCGTCATAAACGTCCCAGCCACTACAGTCCATTATGAACCGCTATCCAGTTTGGAAATATCTGCTCATCATCTTTGCGCTGGTTGTTGGGTTTGCTTACACCGTTCCCAATTTCTTTGGCGAATCACCAGCTGTTCAGGTTTCCCCTGCGCGGGCGACGGCTTCCGTCGACGCGTCATTGCTCGCCAGGATCGAGGAGGCCCTGAAATCTGCCAATTTATCGATTGAAGCAGCCTATCTCGATCAGAGCGGTGCCAAGGTTCGCCTTCGCGATACCGATACGCAGTTGCGCGCAAAGGATGTACTCCAGAGGGATTTGGGAGACGGTTATGTCGTCGCCCTGAATCTACTGTCCAATTCACCTCGCTGGATGGCTGCTATCAATGCGCTGCCAATGTATCTGGGACTGGACCTGCGCGGAGGGGTGCACTTTCTGTTGCAGGTGGATATGCAGGCTGCGTTGACCAAAGCGGCAGACCGCTATGTGCAGGACATGCGTCAGATCATGCGCTCCGAGGGCGTTCGGTATTCGCGCATTGCACGCGATGGCCAGGCGGTGCGGGTCAGTTTCAGGGACGAGGAAATGCGGGACCGGGCGATTCCGGTGCTGAATCAGGAAACACCTGATATGAGCTTCCGCAGCAGCGAGGCGGGAAATGAATTTCGAATCATTGCCACGCTGCGACCCGAAGTCGAGCGGCGCATTCGTGAGTTTGCTCTCCAGCAAAATATTACGACGCTTCGCAACCGTGTAAATGAGCTGGGTGTTGCCGAGCCAATCGTGCAGCAATCAGGTCAGGATCGGGTGGTTGTGCAACTACCGGGCGTGCAGGATACCGCCAAGGCAAAGGACATTCTCGGACGTACGGCAAGCCTTGAGGTGCGGCTTGTGGACGAAGAGAAAATGGATCCGACGAATCTCGATGCAGCACGTGCGGGACAAGTGCCATTCGGTGATGAGTTGCTCTATGACCGCGAGGGGATCCCCTACCTGCTCAAGCGTGAAGTTGTCCTGACCGGTGATCGTATCTCCGACGCTCAGCCCGGATTTGACCAACAAACGGGTGAACCCGCCGTGCATCTGAGCCTGGATGGGCGTGGTGCTACCGTATTCCAGCAGACAACCCGAGAGAATGTGGGCCGCCGCATAGCTATGGTGCTGGTGGAAAAAGGTAATGCCGAAGTGGTCACGGCGCCGGTGGTTCGGGCCGAGATACCTGGTGGGCGTGTGCAGATCAGTGGACGCATGACGACAACAGAGGCGCGCGATGTAGCTTTGTTGTTGCGCGCGGGCGCGCTTGCTGCCCCGATGGAAATCATCGAGGAGCGAACAGTCGGGCCGAGCCTGGGTGCCGACAATATCGAGCGCGGCTTCCGGTCAACGTGGATGGGTTTTCTGGCGTTGAGCCTGTTCATCGCAGTTTACTACTCAGTTTTCGGTATTGTTTCGGTCATCGCTCTGAGTGTGAACATGATGCTGCTCGTTGCCTTGCTGTCGATGCTCCAGGCGACGTTGACATTACCGGGAATCGCGGCGATCGCCCTCACGCTTGGTATGGCAATCGATGCGAACGTCCTCATCAATGAAAGAATTCGCGAGGAGCTGCGCAACGGCACGACGCCGCAGGCCGCCATTACCGCCGGCTATGATCGCGCCTGGGGCACCATTCTTGACTCCAACATCACGACGCTGATTGCCGGTATTGCCTTGTTCTTTTTTGGAACCGGACCGGTTCGTGGATTTGCCGTGGTGCACTGCCTTGGTATTCTGACGTCGATGTTCAGCGCTGTATTTGTGTCGCGCGGCATCGTCAATTTCCTCTACGGCAGTCGTCGCAAGCTCGACAAACTGCCCATCGGCAACACCGACTGGTACAAGAAGCAGCCGGCGGCCTGATGATTGTGCAACTGAACCTTTAACGGGAAAGAATCGGACATGGAATTTTTCCGGATTCGTAAAGATATCCCCTTCATGCGCTACGCGCTGGTGTTCAACATCATCTCGGTGGCGACTTTCCTGATTGCGGTGGGCGCGTTGGGAGTGAAGGGGCTGAACCTGGGTGTCGAATTTACCGGTGGCACCGTCATGGAAGTCAATTACAGCGGCACTGCAGACATTGCGCGGATTCGCGCAACACTGGAGTCAATCGACCTCAACGACGCGGTGGTGCAAAGTTTCGGCAGCTCGCAGACGGCGCTGATCCGTCTCCCGACCAAACCCGACTTCAGTGGCGCCCAGCTCTCGGAAAGAGTCATCGTCGCTCTGCGTGCCGATGAGCCGGGTGTCGAACTCCGGCGGGTTGACTTTGTTGGTGCGCAAGTCGGAGAAGAGCTTGTCGAAAAGGGTGCGATGGCGTTACTCGTCGTTTCTATCGGTATAGTCATCTACCTCGCGTTACGATTCGAGTGGAAGTTTGGTGTCGCGGCGATTCTGGCCAACTTGCATGACGTGATAATCATTCTTGGTTTTTTTGCGCTGTTCCAGTGGGAATTCTCGCTTCCGGTGCTGGCTGCAGTACTAGCGGTGCTCGGCTACTCGGTAAACGAGTCTGTGGTCGTGTTTGATCGGATTCGCGAGAATTTCCGCAAGATGCGCAAAGCTTCAGTGCGCGAAGTCATCAACAATGCGATTACGCGCACCATGTCCCGAACGATCATTACGCACGGCAGCACCCAGTTGATGGTGCTCTCGATTCTGATTTTTGGCGGTGAGGCATTGTTCTACTTTGCGCTGGCACTGACGATCGGGATCCTTTTCGGTATCTACTCGTCAATATTTGTGGCGAGCCCCCTGATTCTATGGCTGGGCGTGACACGCGAGGATCTGCTGCGACCGGAGAAGAAAACCGAAGAAGCAGTCGTGTAAGGCATCCGGGCCAATCGGCCCGGATTTCCCGGGCAAACTGTCAGACACTCTTTGCGTCCGGACCAACA
>DATKYN010000046.1:0-11006 GCA_035528435.1 Burkholderiales bacterium | reverse complement strand
ATTCGAGCCTGACGCAATGTTTGACATCCAGGTCAAGCGCATCCATGAATACAAGCGACAATTGCTGAACGTGCTGCACGTGATCCATCTTTACTGCCGCATCAAACGCGGCGATTGCGCCGAGTGGACGCCGCGTTGCGTACTCATCGGCGGCAAGGCGGCGCCGGGTTACGTCCAGGCAAAGCTCATTATCAAACTGGTGAACAACGTCGCAACTGTGATCAACTCCGATCCGGACACGGCGGGCCGGCTGCGACTGGTATTTCTGCCAGACTATTGCGTCAGTGCGATGGAGGTGATTTGCCCGGCGGCCGATCTCTCAGAGCAGATCTCGACGGCAGGCAAGGAAGCGTCCGGCACCGGCAACATGAAGCTCATGATGAACGGCGCGTTGACGATCGGCACCCGTGACGGTGCCAATATAGAAATTCTCGAAGCGGTCGGCGCCGACAATTTCTTTCTGTTCGGGCTCGATACCGATGAAGTCGAAGCGTTACGTAGCAATTACGATCCGCAGTCGATCATTGCCGCGGACGCGGAGCTGCGTGAAGTCATGGATCTTCTCGTCAGCGGGCATTTCAATCAGTTCGAACCCGGTATCTTCGATCCGCTGATCGATGCGCTCACCAGCGCCCACGACCCATGGATGACTGTGGCCGATTTTGCGGGGTTTGTTGCGGCTCAGCGCGCCGCAGCGGCTGCTTATAGGGATCGCGACCGCTGGTTGCGCATGAGCATACTCAACTGCGCGGCGAGCGGCAGGTTCTCCAGCGATCGCACTATCAGCGACTACAACGACGAGATCTGGAAACTGCAACCGGTGCACCCGGTTTTGCCGGAACCGATTGTGGTTTGATCAAGTCGACTCCGATCGGGCAGAGTTGGATTCAATGATACCGGGTGGTAACAGGGCAGGGGCTTTGCGCGCGGGTATGCCCGATCCGTTAGGGGCCACTTGCCATGCTGACGGCGTTAATTTCGCGTTGTACTCGGCGCATGCGGAGCATGTCGAACTTTGTCTGTTCGATGCTTCGGGCGAGAAGGAAACGGCGCGATTGACGTTGCCGGAGTGCACTGATGGCGTATGGCACGGGTTCGTTCCGGGACTGCGCGCTGGTCAGAAGTACGGTTACCGGGTGCACGGACCGTATGCGCCGGAGTCCGGCCATCGCTTTAATCCGCATAAACTGCTGATCGACCCTTACGCGCGGCTGCTTGCCGGCGATCTGGTCTGGTCTGCCGCCAGCTATGGTTTTATTCAGGCAGATGCTGCCGAAGATCTCAGCTTCGATACCCGGGACAGTGCGCCGGGCACGCCCAAGTGCGTGGTGGTGGAGGCCACGACCGGCGGTTCCGAGGCTCATGCCCCGGCAGTGCCGTGGAACGATACCGTGATCTATGAAACCCATGTGCGCGGTTTCACCATGTGCCATCCTGATCTGTCGCCAAAGCTGCGTGGCACCTTCGAAGGGCTTGGACAGAAGTGCGTGATCGATTATCTCAAGGCGCTGGGCATCACCAGCATCGAGTTGTTGCCGGTGCACGCGTTTGCCGATGATCACTTTCTGGTGCGGCAGGGATTGCACAACTACTGGGGTTACAGCACGCTGAACTATTTTGCACCGCATGCGCGATATCTGGGTGCCGGCGGCCTGGCGTCATTCAGGCACATGGTGCGCGCGCTGCATGAGGCTGGCATCGAAGTCATCCTGGACGTGGTTTACAACCACACCGCGGAGGGTAACCGGACCGGTCCCACTCTCAGTTTTCGCGGCATCGATAACGCCAGCTATTACCGCCTGCAGCCTGAGAACCCGCGTGAATACATCGACTACACCGGTTGCGGCAACACGCTGAATTTTGATCATCCTCGCGTCATCGGCCTGGCGCTGGACAGTCTTCGCTACTGGGCGGGGGAGATGGAGGTCGACGGATTTCGGTTTGATCTTGCCGCGACGCTGGCGCGCTCGGCTGAGGTGTTCGACGTCGATGCACCCTTTTTGCGGGCGCTTGCCGCCGATCCGCTACTGTCGAGCCGAAAATTGATCGCCGAACCGTGGGACCTTGGTCCGGACGGTTATCGTCTGGGCGGGTTTCCTCCCGATTGGGCAGAGTGGAATGACCGTTTCCGTGACACCGTGCGTAGCTTCTGGCGCGGTGACGAGGGAGCACTGCCTGAGTTCGCGCGCCGACTTCATGGTTCGGGCGATCTTTTCGGCCATCCCGCGCGCGGGCCGTGGGCGAGCATCAATTTCGTCACCAGTCATGACGGTTTTACCCTGAGCGATCTGGTGAGCTACGCCGAACGTCACAACGAAGCCAATGGCGAGGACAATCGCGATGGCCACGGCGAAAACCTCAGTGCCAATTATGGTGAGGAAGGCCCCAGCGCAGATCCCGCGGTGCGCGCGCTGCGAGAAAGACAAAGACGCAACCTGATTGCGAGCGTGTTCCTGTCGCAGGGCACACCCATGTTGCTGGCGGGTGACGAACTCGGCCGCAGTCAGGGTGGCAATAACAACGCCTACTGCCAGGACAATGAAACCAGTTGGCTTGACTGGTCGGGTCAGGATGCGCAAAGCGGGTTTCTGGCGTTTGTGCGTGAACTGATTGCCTTGCGGGCAGGTCATCCGGTGTTGCGGCGTCAACGTTTCGCGCATGGTGCTGAAAATGCACCGTTAAGCGGCTTCGCTGACATCGAGTGGTTGCGCGAAGACGGCGCAAGGATGAGCGACAGCGACTGGCAGGATGCCGGGCGTCGCTGTGTAGGAATGTTGCTCGCCGAGTATCTGCCGGCCGAGCATGTGCGAGCGGACGAGGACACGGTACTGGTGATTCTGAATGCGGGCGAGCAGGCTCTTGAGTTCAAGCTACCTGATAGCGGGGGGCTTACTGCCTGGCGCTGTGTGCTTGCAACGTCGGACGCCCCGGTAGGCAGGTTGCACAGCATTCTGGTTGAGCCGCGCGCAACCTACGTGCTGATCCCGCTGCAATGAATCCGGACTCGCCGCTCGCACGCCTTGCCGCAGCATGCGATATCGAGTCGGGCTACCACGATATTTGGGGAACCTGGCACGAACTCAGTGAAGACGCCGCGCGCCGTTTGCTCGGCGCGATGGGCATTGACGCCACTGACGACGGCGCCACCGAGGCCGCTCTGGGTGCGCGCCACGCGGCGCAATGGGGCAGGGTGCTCGCGCCCGTGTGGGTGCGCCGTGACGATGAGCCACTATGCGTCACGCTGACTCTGACGGATGCGGAGGAGGGCACGCTGGTGCACTGGCGCCTGCGCAACGAGAACGGTAGCGAACATGCGGGTACCACGTGGCCGCGCGATCATGAGGTGCTCGAAGAGACCGAGTTGGACGGGCAGATATTCCGAAGACGGCGTTTCAACCTTCCCTGCACACCGGGCATTGGTTATCACGACCTCACCGTCACGCTGGATTCGCGTACGCAGTGCACTAAGCTCATTGTCGCGCCGGCACGTTGCCATGCGCCACCCAGCGGTGGCGACGGCAGACGATCCTGGGGTGTCGCCTTGCAGCTATACGGAGTGCGCTCACGCCGTAACTGGGGAATCGGCGATCTTGGCGATCTTGCCGGTGCCGCTACTGTCTTCGGCGAGTTGGGGGCGGACATGGTGGGCATCAATCCGCTGCACGCGCTCTATCCTGACGAGCCAGAACGGGCGAGCCCCTATAGCCCGTCGAGTCGCCGCTTTGCCAATGCGTTGTATCTGGACGTTGAAGCCGTTAGGGAATACCGGGAATGCGACGCAGCGCGAGCGCTTGTCACAGCGCCTGCCTTTCAGGAGGAACTGGAGCGACTGCGTGCCTCCGATCTGGTCGACTATGCCGGCGTTGCCGCGCTCAAGTGGCCGGTACTTCGTGAGTTATATGCGTATTTTCGTGCGCACGTTTTGCCGGCGTCGGATGAGCGCGCGCTGGCATTCCGCCGGTTTCAGGCGGCTGGCGGGCAGGCGCTGCGGTTGCACGCCATTTTCGAAGTATTGCATGCGCAGGCTGCCGGTAGAGCCTGGCCGGAGGAGTATCTCGATCCCGATTCAACCGCCGTAATCGATTTTGCCAACGAACATATTGTCGAAGTCGAGTTTCACGAATACCTGCAATGGTTGCTGGCTGAGCAGATTGATCATGTCTGCCAATGTGCCCGTGCCAGCGGTATGCGTATCGGTCTTTATCGCGACCTCGCAGTTGGCAGCGATGCTTTCGGTGCAGACGTCTGGCGCAACCCGGAGGCTTACGCCCGCGATGTGAGCATCGGCGCGCCGCCGGATGACTTTAATCTTCAAGGTCAGGTCTGGGGCTTGCCCCCGTGGCTGCCGAGCTATCTGGAAGAAACCGCGTACGACGATTTCGTGACGGCGTTACGGGCCAACATGCACGCCAGTGGTGCCTTGCGCATCGATCACGTCATCGGTCTGATGCGCCTGTTCTGGGTGCCCGCGGGAGCCTCAACCGCACACGGCGCGTTTGTGCGCTATCCATTACAGGATCTGCTGTCTATCGTGGCTCTTGAGAGCGTCCGAGCCAACTGCGTAGTGATCGGCGAGGATCTCGGCACGGTGCCGGACGAGTTGCGCGCAGCACTGTATGAATATGGCGTGCTGTCCTATCGGGTGCTGTATTTCTCGAAAAACTGGCACTCGGATCATTCTTTTGTTTCCCCAGGCGACTTGCCTGATCAGGCGCTGGTTACGGTGACAACCCACGATTTGCCAACGTTTGCCGGGTATTGGTGCGGGCGTGACCTCGAATTACGTGAATCGCTTGATTTATACCCGAACGCCGAGACGCGCGATCGTCAACATGCTGAACGTGAACTCGATCGCGCGCGCTTGCTTGAGGCACTGGCCAACGAGGGTCTGCGCCCGGCGACGGTGGTAGACGTGAATACAGGGCAACCGTCCCCGGCACTCGTGGCCGCGGTACATCGCTATGCAGCGCGCAGCAACTGCGCACTCATGATGGTGCAGATGGAGGATGCGCTTGGCCTCGTTGAGCAGGCGAATGTGCCGGGCACGGTGCACGAACAGCCAAACTGGCGCCGGCGTCTCAACCTTCCGCTGGAAGAGTGGTCCCGGTGTTCGCCTTTGCGCGACCTGGCGCAGGCGCTTTGCAAGGAGCGGACAGTCGGGCAGGAAGGCTTCGAGTAGAATGGCGCACTTTTCCCGGCACCGCTTCACCCTGAGCACCGGCTTTTGATGCCGGTTTACTCTGTTAGCAGGCGAAGTGGTGGCAAGCCGGTTTTCTGCCAACCTGACTTCATGACCAGACGATGATCCGCACCCGTTTCGCTCCCAGCCCGACCGGCTATCTACATATCGGCGGCGCACGTACTGCGCTGTTCTCGTGGGCATACGCCAGACGTCACGGTGGGCAGTTTGTACTGCGCATCGAGGATACCGATCTGACACGGTCCACCGCCGAGTCGACCGAAGCCATTTTTACATCGATGAAATGGCTGGGTCTTGACTGGGACGAGGGGCCGCATTTCCAGATGCAACGCATGCAGCGATACCGTGATGTTTCGCAGAAACTGCTCGACGATGGTCACGCCTACTGGTGTTACGCCTCTCCGGACGAGCTGACCGAGATGCGCGAGGCGCAGCGTGCGCAGGGTATCAAGCCGCGATACGACGGTCGCTGGCGTCCGGAAAACGCGGCAGGCAAAACGCCCCCCAGCGCCGTGAAGCCGGTATTGCGGTTTCGAAATCCGGATGCTGGCGCTGTTGCCTGGGACGATCTCGTCAAGGGAACCGTCACGGTCAATAACGAAGAGCTCGATGACCTGGTCTTGCTGCGTGCTGACGGCGTGCCAACCTATAATTTTGGTGTCGTCGTCGATGATTTCGACATGAAGATTACCCACGTGATACGTGGTGACGACCACGTCAACAACACGCCCCGGCAAATCAACATCTTCAACGCGCTTGGCTTCGAGCTGCCGCAGTTTGCCCACGTGCCGATGATCCTTGGCCATGACGGTGAGCGGTTGTCCAAGCGTCACGGCGCCGTTAGTGTCATGCAATATCAGGACGAAGGTTACTTGCCGGAGGCGCTGATCAACTATCTGGCCCGGCTCGGCTGGGGTCACGGTGACGACGAGATTTTTTCTGGCGATCAATTTGTCGAGTGGTTCGATTTCGCCAATATCAGCCGTTCGCCATCGAAGTTCGACCCCGCCAAACTTGACTGGGTAAACCAGCAATACATGAAAGTGGCTGATGATGCGCGGCTCGCTGAGCTGGTGAAACCTTTTTTGCGCCAGCGCGACTGTGATCCTGAGAACGGACCCGATCTGGCGCGTGTTGTCGCGTTGCTGAAGGAGCGCGCGACTACTGTGGTTGAACTGGCTGACGCCGCTGTGCTGTTCTATCGGGTACTGCATCCGACCGAGGAGCTCAAGGCAAAGCACTACAGTGCCGAAGCGCGTCCGGCGCTGCAGGCGCTGCGAAAGAGCCTTGGCGAGATCGACTGGCAGCGCGAGGCAATCGGCAAGGCGGTCAAGACGATCGTGACCGAATCCGGGCTCAAGATGCCCAGGATTGCCATGCCGCTACGGGTGATGGTCACCGGGGAGCCGCAAACCCCCTCGATCGATGCCACGTTGGAGCTAATCGGCAGGGATGAAGTACTTGCCCGAATGGATCGGGAATTGCCGAAATTTCCTGGATAAGCGTTTCTTTACAGGCCTTAAGGCCGACCGTATAATTCGCCCTCGTTTTGCCGGGGGTATAGCTCAGCTGGGAGAGCGCTTGCATGGCATGCAAGAGGTCAGCGGTTCGATCCCGCTTACCTCCACCAATGTGTTTTGACGGGACCCCATCGTCTAGAGGCCTAGGACATCGCCCTTTCACGGCGGTAACCGGGGTTCGAATCCCCGTGGGGTCGCCAAACAAGAAAGCCACCAATTTGGTGGCTTTTTTGTTTTTTGATTGATGTATTGCGACAAACGCGACGCTCGGCCACTGGTTGGCTAATAAATTTCCAGTACGAGGCCGGACCCGAGCGGTGTGGGTTTGCAGGTGTGAGGCACTCCCGGCAGCCGGAGTTATTTCCGCCGATTCAGGGCTTCTGCCGGATTCCTATTAGTGATCGCAAGAACAGCGATTCAATCTATTTCCCGGCGGCATGCTCGCAGCAGCATGAAGGAACGGCGTTTTCGTGCTCTGGAGGGCGCAGAAAGTGCTCGAAGCACTTTCCATCAGAAACCCGGATATCTCTTGCGGCGACGTTTCGTTAAAACGAGATGATTATCGTATTCTGGTCCTGCTCAACGCTTGGTTGTGGTCCAACAAAACGAATGGCCGGGCTGCCGTTAACCGTCTTCACCGTGACAGTTCCGCCGTAACTGGACTGAGCCCGCAAGGTTTCCGGCGAACAGTCAGTCGCACCATTGAGGCTTGCTGTGCAATGGCGAATTACCTGAGCCGATACTCTTAGCGTTGTCGTTGAGTCCGCGTCGCAGACGGGTGCCATTGCCATCAGTCCGACGGACGACATTGCGATCGTAGCCGATTTCATATTTTCCTCCCTTGATTGCCGGCCAGAATTGTTTTTTTGTCAGGCCACTGAGAGCTACTTTACGCCCGTGACGGCTCACGTCAACCATGGGGCCAGGTTTGCGGACGATGGACCGTCCAGGCTCGCAGTTGACAGCATGAGATGCCTGGAAAACCTCTAACAGTCCTGGACCGTGAACCCAGTCCCGGCGGGGAGGTCGGGGAATTTCATGGCGGTTGGCTCGCGGGCGATGAAAATCGGGTGAGAAGTATTTCGTGCAAATTAATATTCGAGTGAGCCACGACGATTTACACATCCGATCGTCGATTGCAGCGCAACCCCGACGTGGCGAGCCAGTGCAGAAACGCCGACTCTTGCTGATGCCGTAAACAGATGCACGCAATGGGCTCCTGGCACAACTTTTTGAGCACTACTGCGAGGCCAGGTTGGGATGCTTTCGCGTTTGCTCCCGGTGAAATGTGAAGGATTGGATGTCGCCAAGTGGGGACATTATTGCGCTGGCGCTGCTTGTTGTTCGTCACTAGAATTTGTGCCCATCACGATTTGATACCACAAGATGTTGTGCATCGTGACGCACAAAAGCTGGGCATGAAAAAGCAGCCCGCTCGATGTTTTGACAATGGTGGTATCGCGGGATCGTGAGTGATGAAGTGGTGTCCCGCTCCCGGTCCGTTTGCGTCTGTGACGGCCTGGCTGTTTGTTCATTGGAAAACGAACAGCGCCGGAATTTCTGTGCATGACTAATACAAGGCTTTGGGGGGAATCACGCCGTAACTGTTGGCGAGCGGATTGGCCATTTGCGTAATTGAGGAAACTTATGGCAGCTCGATCAAATCTGTGGCAAACGGCGCAGAAACATTTCTCCCGTGGGCAAATTGCAATCGCTGCGATGCTGGCGGCGATCGCAATGTCGCTGGCCGCTTGCGGCGGTGGCGGCTCGGATCCGGCCTTGGCGGTCTCACCAGATGAAAGTTTGAGTCAGCCGGCGCCACCTGGAACCGCTATCCTGGCTTGGGATGCCGTTACGCACCCGGACTTATCCGGCTATCGCGTTTACTACGGCACGGCCTCAGGCCAATATCTGCAGGCTCCCGGGCACGGTATCAGTGTAGGCAACGTCACGACCCAGACGCTGACCGGGCTGAGCAGCGCGACCCGCTACTACTTCACGGTAACCTCGGTCGATACGTCCGGTAACGAGAGTGGATTTTCGAACGAGGTTTTCAAGGATATCTCCTGAACCGATTCTCGTTAAGGATCTTTTGATCCGCGGCAGAAGTTGAATTATTTTTTCCGGCTGGGGCACGCGTCTGTGCAAGTCAGGCGTCGCCTTCCGATGATTTGGTTCATCGTTTCAGCGCGCTGATTCCGAGCGTAGATACCTTATGAAGCGGTTAAGCCACTGCTGCTTCGCCCACTGCTATCCGGGTGGCAATTGCGCACCGTCTGGCGAGTTCCAGGACGAGCGCAACAGTGCAGAGCTCAAGAAGAAATTCGTATAAGTGCTTTCGTGCCTCTCGCTGCACAAGGAGTGGCGCTGATTCAGGCGTGGCGCGCTTTCGCAATATCATGAACGTTTGAGGCGGGCACCGGGTTATCGCGTTTGTAGTAGCCGGCACGGAAGCCCCGGGCATACTCGTCGATGCCGACTTTGAGATATGCAGACAACTCCTGGCCGCGACTGCGATACTTCTCCCCCTCCAGATATCCGGCTGCCCGGTCAAGGGACCAACCTGTCTGTTCAGCCAACACTCTGCTCTTTTCTTTTAACAGGACCATCATATTGTCTCCCTCTGGTTGCGCTGCGTCCGGGTGCCCTCGATCGGTTTTGTGTCCGGGCTCGCCAGTGCGTTTGGTTCGCTCGATTGCGCGTCGTGGTCTTTCGTCGGGAATGTCGAACCCGTCAGTGTTTCCACGATGTGTATCGATGCAATGTGCAATCAGGTAAACGCAATAACCATGCGCCGTTGGCTGGTCTTTAAACGAGCTCCTTTTCTTGTTGCGGTTGTATGTTGGCGTTGCTGGTGAACGGGCCTTTTTGGTAAAAATAGATATATTTAACAATGGCGTGGGTCTTTTTTTCTTCAGCCGGCCATTCTTCCAGGAAGGCGGAGGGCACAGACAGGGGAGATTGCCGAGGGGACGACGTGCGTGGACATTGCGACGTAGTCGACGAGTTCCGAACATCCGGTCGTCGTACGCCCGTCACTCCGTTGTCAGGAGAAAATCGGAGTATTGATGGGCAACGATGACTGATGACTGTGGCTGGCTAGCTGGCGAGCGCCGCTAGCGAGGCATAGGCGTCACAATGGGTAGCAGCGTTGCCGCTACAGGGCGGGATGGAAGTCAGTAACGAGGGCTTCCGGTACCTGGTTTCGAAGCAACAAAAAACCCGCCGAAGCGGGCTTTCTGCGGGAGGGGTAAGTTGGTTTAAACGGTAGTTGCCGCCGCGCGCTTCTTGCGGCGTGCAACCCAACCCATCATGCCCATTCCGACCGCCATCATGGCGTAGATTTCCGGTTCCGGGACGGGCGCTGCGATGAACGCGTGGTTGTCTGTTTCAAAAGCGTTGCCGCTCGAATAAAACTTCACCTCGGTAATCGATTCGCCTGTGTCAGTTGTTTTGTACGTAAACTTTCGCTGCGCAGGGCGACTTCATATTGTCAGGTCCGTTAAAGCAATGAATTATTCTCGATCGATGTAGCGTTGATCAATCTCCACCATCACGAGCCCGATTTTCTCAAAGCACGTTTTCCTGAAGCCGGAAGTTCTGCGTATTTTGTCCCGCCGGCTCATATACGGGTGATTTTTTCAGTATCTGGTGTTGTCGCTTTTGGTACTGCTCTTCGCGCTAGACACGTGCGTCGCTTGACGATTGCAATGCACAGAGATCTGCAACCTGATCCCGGCCCGACGCCACAAAACCAGCTACAGGAATTTTGAGCGCAAGCACGTTCATCACATCTGTTCGAAGATCGTTACGTGCTGTCGAACCGTCCGCAGTCTGACGACATATCAGCTTCACTTCTTGACCTGATCAAGGTCTGTCGCCTGTGAGCGACAAAGTTTAATTCCTCATCCAGATCAGCATGTTCCACCAATGATTCACGTCAGTTACGTGGCCGATCCAGGGAGAAACACCAGGTCTGGCTTACGGCATGGCGATTGCGATTCAGGTTGGCACATTCGAGGCGCTGTTGCGGCACACGGTTTCGCACATCGCAAAACTGTTTTCCCGGAACGCGCCGCCCGCATCGGATAGATGAATCGTTACAAGGAAGCAAGGATGAACGAGTTGCACAACACACAAGTCTTGGCTGAACAATGCAGGTTTTTAACTTCAAGAATAATTACGGTTTCGCGGCTAGCTCGCCGCTACCGATTCCTGCTGGCCGTAATTGCCGCATTAATTGTCCTCCCGGTACAGGCAGGCCAACTGTCGTTGCTGCTCAATGG
>DATKYN010000045.1:0-3921 GCA_035528435.1 Burkholderiales bacterium | reverse complement strand
ACAGCAATACATCCCGATGTTCATCGTCGCGAAAATACTCCGCCATTGTCAGCGCAGCATGACCAACACGAAAGCGGCTACCCGGCAATTCATTCATCTGGCTGAATATCATCACCATGTTGGGTAGCACCCCGGCTTCCTTCATCTCACGATAAAGCTCTTCACCCTCCCGGCAGCGCTCGCCGATACCACAGAATATGCTCACGCCCTCGTGTTGCCCGATCATGTTGTGAATCATTTCGGTCAACAACACCGTTTTACCGACACCCGCCCCACCAAACAACCCCGCTTTGCCACCGCGTTCCAGCGGCGTGAGCAGATCGATGACTTTTATACCCGTCACAAAAACTTCCGACCTGGTAGATCGATGCTCTAGTGCCGGGGGAGCGTTATGAACGGATCGCCACTGGGTCTCGGCAAGGGCTGCGCCATGATCGATGGTGTTGCCGAAGACATCGAACATACGCGATAGAACCGCCTTGCCAACCGGCACCATCAGCGGTCCTCCACTGTCCTCGACGCGCATACCGCGGGCCAGACCCCGTGTCGAGGTCAGGGCAATACCCTTGACATGCCGGGTATCACGCTGGGCCAACACCTCGATGACAATCTTGCCGTCGGCACCCGCCCGCAGTACCGAATTTATCGCGGGCAAATGTTCGTCGAATCGTATCTCGACGACACTGCCACGCACTGAAACTACGGTTCCGCAATTCAACGGGGCATCCTTTTCAGGATTAAGTGAACGCAACTCATACCTGGACCCGTTCAGGCCACCAATGGCGCAAAGGCAAACCACACGCACGAAAGAACGGCATTCGTTTCACACCGAATCACCCCATATCAAGATTAACTGCGATATTTGAACACGATCATCAAAATTGATTACTGACGTGTATCAAGCGCGCATTGCGCGCAGCAAACCTGCCGACAGCAGGTAAAGCGAAATTCGATGACATGCTTGTTGGATTTAAACGCTTGCGTCGACGATCGTCGCAGGCGAGTAAGCGCTTTACATCCAGCATTCTACGGGCGAGTTAATACCATCCCGGGGTTGCGATCCGGCAGTCGAATGCAGAGATTCGGGCCCACCTGGTCGGCTTCACGCCGCCATTTGCTTAACGTAGTCGGCCAGCGCCAGCGATGACGTAAGCCCGGGTGACTCGATACCGAACAGATTGATCAATCCGCTTACGCCGTGCTCCGCCTCCCCCTGGATGACGAAATCAACGGCAGGCGCCCCCTGGTGGTTTATCTTGGGGCGGATACCGGCATAAGCGGGGAGCAATGACCCATCGGCAAGTTCCGGCCAGTAACTGCGGATGGCCGCGTAAAATGTCTCACCCCGGCGTGGGTCGACTTCGTAGTTGATTTCGTCCACCCATTCGACATCCGGACCGAAGCGCAGCTTGCCGGCCATATCGTGGGTCACGTGTACCCCCAGGCCGTATTCATCGGGAAGCGGATAAATCAACGAGGTAAAGGGGGATTTGCCCGCATAGGTGAAATAGTTCCCCTTCGCATAACTATAAGCTGGAAGTGTTTCCAGCTTGATGCCGGCGATGGCCCGCGCCAGAATGTCACCGCCAAGGCCCGCACAATTGATCACGGTTTTGGCCGCTACCGAGAACGAACTGTCGCCGCTTTGCAGAGCCAGCTCCAGCATTTTGTCTGCCGATGATCCCGCGTTGACTTTCGTGTCGAATACCACGACGCCGCCGGCGTTTTCGAGATCGGCCTGCAGCGCCAACATGTAACTATGGCTATCGATGACACCCGTGGATGGAGACCATAAAGCGGAAACACATTTTATCTGTGGCTCCCTGCGTTGCATTTCCTTTTGCTGGAGGAAAACCATATCGTCCACGCCATTAATGCGCGCCTTTTCCCATATGGCCTGAAGCTCCGGCTGCTGCTGTTCTTCGGCCGCAATAATGAACTTCCCACAGCGTTTGAAAGGCACATGATGCGCTTCGCAGTAGCGGTATAATTGCTTGCGGCCGGCAACACAGAACATCGCTTTCAGGCTGCCCGCGGGATAATAAATACCGGCGTGTATCACCTCGCTGTTGCGCGAGGAGATTTCACTGCCAATACGGTCATGGGCTTCGAGCACGATGACTTCACGCCCGGCCAGTGCCAATGCCCTGGCAACGGCCAGGCCGATGACACCCGCACCGACGACGACACAATCCGCTTTTTCCATAGCTCCGGGGCTTTTGTTGCGATTGATGATTTGTCAAACTTCAGTGGCGCGAGTATAGCAATAAGCATCGGTGCTGAGCGGCCGGGTGCGCATCAGGTAGCGGATTTATTTCTGCTGCCACCGCGTCCATCGCTACCAACGGACCGGCCCTGTCCTCGAGCTTTGACAGTCGCTGCCACCGGACAGGCTGGGTTGCCACTGAGTTATCCGAGTCAGCATCGGCGTAATCTTGCCACTATCCATACGACACGCCCTTTTGCTAACCCGGGAGGCTCGGCGGGATTGGACACATCCGGCACGACATGACCGAGGAAAAAAGCTGCTGTTGCATGGCTTTGTTGCCAATTGACGGCTGCTTGACTGGTGCAGGCGTCGCCAACCGGCGTGAAGGCTACCGTCGGCTTTAGCGCAGGTAGATACCAGTAACAGCATTCAAACGGTTTTCGCAGCGCTGGCGGTCAATGGTAGATTGCACTCTCTTAGCAGCGCTTGGCGCGCAACCGACACAGGAAGAAAAGAGCATGGCTGGTGCTATCTGGATGATTATTTACGACCTTGATCGGGCACATTCCGCGCGCTACCTGCAATGGTTCGATGAAGTACATATTCCAGAAAAGCTCGCTCGTCCGGGTTATACCTGGGCTGCGCACTACCAGGTCATTGCAGATGAGGAAAATGCCGATTCGAGGTATGTTGCGCTGTTTGGCGGTCGCGATAGCCGCGTCTTCTACGATCCAAGCCCGGCCCAGATCAGGCCCGGGCAGCCGCCTGAAACTCGCAGGATGATGGCTTACCGGGCGAATAGCAAAATGCTGATTCTCACCGAGGAATGGGCTGTTGATGGTGCGAGCGGAGCGGTAGAAACCAGCCCTTGTATCAGGGCCGAGAACATCAGCCTTGCGTTGTTCAACGCCAACGAAAACGACGAAGACCTGGGCGCATGGCTGGTCCAGGACCATCTCGTCAATGCCGCGAAATCGGGTGTTACCCGTAAATTTCTCGCCTCGACCGGAACCGCCCGGCATGCGCTTGTGCACGAAATGGGGAAAGATGAAATTCCAGGTAATTCAATCGTGGATGCCGAATCGAGTGACTGGTCAGCGCAGGTCGCGAATTATCTAAGCTACCCGGCTGGCGCCCCGCTGGTTGCGCGTCGGGTCTGGCCCGGGGTCGGTTAGACGGCCCGCTTATCCCGGGATGGGAAAAATTATTCCGCCGATCCCATTCCGGGTAAGACCCGATGTGCGCGCAGATTCACCTTACGCGGGTGGGCTGTAGGCCAGGTACTGATGCTGTATGGAAATCTGGTCCGCCAGGTACCTGGCATCGTGCCACACCCCCCAGATGAAGGAGGAGCCGCGTCGCGATTGCCACGGCAAGCCCAGGAAATAGACCCCGGGCTCAGCCGAAACACCGCGTTGATGTTTGGGTTTACCTTGTTCATCGAAAGCGTCAACCTGCAACCAGCTGTAATCGAGCGTAAACCCGGTCGCCCAGATGATCGAGGTGATTCCGGCCTCCTGTATATTCAACGTCAGGATGGGATCGGTCACGCACTGCGGGTCTGCACCGACTTCGCGGGCTTCGGGCTCTTCGGGAAAATCGAGACCATTGCGAACAATATAGGCGTCGGCTTCGTCCAGCACCGACAGGGTGTTTGCATTGCCCTGGGCAATATTGTCCGCCAGGTCCGGCGCGAAGTGCATTACACCGTC
>DATKYN010000044.1:0-4552 GCA_035528435.1 Burkholderiales bacterium | reverse complement strand
TCGATCATGGTTCGGTTCAGGCGGTTTGCACGCGCGTAGGCGAGGGCTGCGTAGATCTTGTAATCCTGCATCAAGGCTTCCTGCTTGCGCGCTTGCAAGCCGAGCGTATCGCTGGACAACCGGCAGTTCAGTCCGCCTTCGGGCATGACGAAGTCATCGGGCAAAACGATTTGCGGTTTGGAAAGATCCGCGTCGATGGAAGCGGAAGACTCCACCGTATCGGCCAGCGCCTTGAACCCGACCGCACAACCGGAGAATCGCGACATCGCGATGCCGTGCAGGCCCAGTTCGAGGTACTCCTCGACATTGCACGGGTACAGCACCGGGATCATCGATGCCGAGAACAGATGGTCGCTTTGGTGCGGCAAGGTCGACGAGTAGGCGCCGTGATCGTCTCCGGCAACCAGCAGCACCCCGCCATGCTTCGCGGTGCCGACGAAATTCATGTGCTTGAACACGTCGCCGCAACGGTCCACACCCGGACCCTTGCCGTACCACATTGCGAACACACCGTCGTAGTCGGAGCCGCCGGTCAGGTGAACCTGCTGTGTGCCCCATACCGCGGTGGCGGCGAGCTCCTCGTTGACGCCAGGCTGGAATTTCACGTGGCGGGCGTCGAGATGCGGCCGCGCTTTCCATAGCGCTTCGTCCAGACCGCCCAGCGGCGAGCCCCGGTAACCGGAAACGAATCCTGCCGTGTTCAGGCCGGCCAGCGCGTCGCGCTGTTGCTGTACCAGCATCAGGCGCACCAGTGCCTGGATGCCCGTCAGGTAGACGCGTCCGTCCGTGGACACGTACTTGTCATCAAGAGTGACGTCTTGCATTGCTTCGACTCCTTGTGGGATTCGATTAATCGGTCTGCATCAGGCCGGTAAGCCCGATGACTGATTGCTGCTGGTCAGATCATCAGAACCATCATTTGGTTTCAGAAGACCCCGGTTCGTAGAAACGGTTTTCCTCGAGCATGATTTGATCGTGCGTGCAACCCGAAGGCATCATTGGAAAACAGTTTTCCTGTGAGGCGACAGCTACGTCGAGAAAGTACGGCCCGTCGTGCGCGAGGCAGCGGGCGATTGCGGCGTCGAGTTCGCGCGGATCGCTCACGCGCTCTGCGGCCCAGCCAAATCCGCGCGCAACGGCGACAAAATCAGGCAGGGCTTCAGTGTAACTATGACTGTAACGCCCGCCGTGGTTGAATTCCTGCCACTGGCGGACCATGCCCATGTAGCTGTTATTCGACAATACGAGTTTGACCGGCGTGCCGTGCTGGGTCGCGGTCGATAACTCCTGGATGTTCATCAGCACCGACGCGTCGCCGCTAACACACACAACGGTTTTTTCCGGGTGTGCGATCTGCGCGCCGATTGCGGCCGGAAGACCGTAACCCATAGTGCCGGCGCCGCCTGAAGTCAGCCAGCGGTTGGGGCTGTCAAAGCACAGGTGCTGTGCGGCCCACATCTGGTGTTGGCCCACATCGGTGGAGACGATGGCGTCGCTGCCGGTCAATGCCTCGCGCAGGGCGCGCATCAACTGCTGCGGCACGATACTGTCTTCCAGAGTCGCAAATGACAGCGAATGTTCATCCCGCCACTTCTCGATCTGCGACCACCAGTCGTCGAGCTGGTCGGTCGGTTGCGCAAGCGATGCCACCTGCGGGAGCAGCGCTTGCAAGGTGCGGCCGCAGTCGCCGACCAGAGGTACATCGACGTGCACCAGTTTATTTACGGATCCCGGGTCGATATCGATATGGATTTTTTTGGAATGGGGAGAGAAGCCGGACAGTTCTCCCGTGACGCGATCGTCAAAGCGGGCGCCAACACAGATCACCAGGTCGGCTGCGTGCATTGCCAGGTTTGCCTCGAGTGTGCCGTGCATTCCCGGCATGCCGACGAATTGCGGGTCGGAGCCCGGAAACGCACCAAGACCCATCAAAGTCAGCGTGCAGGGCGCACCGGTGAGATTAACCAGTTCGGAAAACGCTTCGCAGGCGGCTGGTCCCGAATTGATCAGTCCACCGCCACCGTAGAATATCGGGCGTCTGGCCTGCCCGATAAGAGCGGCTGCCTGTTCAATACTGCTTTTTGGCGCCAGTGGCGGCTTCGTGACGGCCGGGGCCGGTTTCGGCGCTCGGGCCGGCCTGGTGGGCGCGGCTTGCAGGTCTTTGGGAAAATCGATTAATACAGGCCCGGGTCGTCCCGAGGTTGCAATGTGAAATGCATTGCGCACGACCGTGTCGACTTCGTCGGCGCTGCGTACCTGAGTGTTCCATTTCGTAACCGGACGCGAGATGCCAATGGCATCGCATTCCTGAAACGCGTTCGATCCGATGAGCGGCGTGGCGACCTGACCGCTGATGCACACTACCGGTATCGAATCGCACATGGCATCGAGCAGGCCGGTGGTGGTGTTGCTCATACCCGGGCCGGAAGTGACCAGCACGACGCCGGGCTTGCCGCTGCTGCGGGCATAGCCCTCGGCGGCGTGCACCGCGGCTTGCTCGTGTCGCACCAGGACGTGGCGAAGCCGGCGGTCGGCAAACAGCGCATCGTAGATGGGCAGCACGGCGCCGCCGGGATAGCCGAAGATGACTTCGACGCCAAGCGAAGCCAGTGCATCGACAAGGGCGCCGGCGCCGGATGTCATGGTGTCAGGCGCCGTGTTTTCGGCGTTCGCGTTCCGTGTTTTGAGTAGGCAATCATTCATGTCCAAATAGTACGGATGCTCGTCCGGAAAAGGCTCCTGATTTTTCTGGTAAATTGCCGGAATATCAGAAAGATTTCCTGTTTTGGGGGTGATTAAGAGAATGAATCTCGGAAAACATGATTTGGCTATCCTCGCCGTGCTTCGCGAGGACGCGCGCTCCAGTCTGCAGGAGATCAGTTCCCGGGTCGGCTTGTCGACGACACCGTGCTGGAACCGCATCAAGAAGATGGAAGCTGAGGGCGTGATTCAGGGTTACACGGTGCGCATCGATCCGGGTGCCATCGGCTTTACCGAGACGGTGATCGTGCAAGTCACGCTGGACAGCCATACCGACGAGACGCTGTTCGAATTCGGGCGGCAACTGGAGCAAATTCCTGAAGTGCTGGAGGCTTACCTGGTATCGGGCGACTACGATTACTATATCCGAATTGCCGTGAAAGACACGCGCGACTACGAGCGCCTGCTGCGCGAGAGCCTGTATCGCATTCCCGGTATTCGGCACAGCAAGTCAACTTTTGTACTGCGTACCCTGAAAGACACTCCGGTTCCGCTGCCGACTTTGCCGGCGGCGGTTGGCAAAGCGACGAAACGCTGATTCACAGCCGGGTTAACCGCCCCCGGCTTGTTGTAATGAGACTCTCTTGGATTCGAACATAGCTGCCTCCTCAGTCGCGATCGATGCGATCGGCACGCCGCATGTCCAGGCGGACGCAGATGCGCGCATCGTTTGCGTTGTATCCAGCATTACCGAGTTGTTGTTCGATCTCGGGTTGGGCCAGCAGGTGGTCGGTCGCACCGGATTCTGTTTTCATCCGAAAGCGAAGGTCAAACAAGTCGCCAAAATCGGTGGCACCAAAGACTTTGACCTGGATAAGATTCGCGCGCTTGAACCAACACACCTTATTGTCAACGTCGACGAAAATCCACGCGAACTCGTCGAGGCAGCGGCGCAATTCATCCCCAACATCATCGTGACGCACCCGCTCCGTCCGCTCGATAATATTGACCTGTACCGGCTGCTCGGAAAGATTTTCGGGCGGCAAAGCGAGGCAGACGAACTGGCTGCGCGCTTTGACCGCGTGTATCGCAATACCGTTGAAGCGACCTGCCACCTTGCCAGCGAGCGGGTGCTTTACGTCATCTGGAAGAATCCCTGGATGACGATCTCACGCGACACTTATATTGCCCGCACGCTGGCGGCGGTCGGCTGGAACCAGATTGAAGTCAATTCTGACGCGCGTTACCCGGAGGTCGACATCGAATCTTTGCTCGGTTCGGTTGATCGCGTCCTGCTGTCCAGCGAACCGTACGCGTTCAGACCACGGGACATCACCGAGATTGAATCGATGGCCGCGGGTGGTGCGAGCCCGGCGGTTTCCCTGATCGATGCCGAAATGACCTCGTGGTACGGCAGCCGCGCAATTGACGGAATGAAATATCTGGCCCAACTTCGCATGACGGGATAGCGCTCTCGTACGTTCCGATGGCCTGGCCCAGGCCCGCTCTTGCCGCTCCGTCAGCCTTGAGCACGCGGCGGGAAACACGCTAACCCACTGTTTTATTGCACAAGAAGTGCTAGTGAAGTACCTTTTATTGCATTCTGTATTCAGAATTCAGTATCATTGCGTTTTCCTTTGGGCTGGCAAACGCAATGCGCAGGCTGCAACCACAACCCTCTCTGGTCGACCAGGTCTACGAAGCGATTCTGTCGGACATCTCCTCGGGCAAGTTCGATGGTGACGCGCGCCTGATCCAGGAAGAGCTGGCGGATTCGCTGGGTGTGTCACGCCAGCCGGTCCAGCAGGCGCTTTTGTTACTCAAGAGCCACGGTATTTTGCGTGATACCCCG
>DATKYN010000043.1:0-43646 GCA_035528435.1 Burkholderiales bacterium | reverse complement strand
AGGCGGCATTGAAAGAGAAACGCAAGCTTGAATCCGAAGGGTAAGAGAATACTGGTGCTTGGCTTGGGAATTAGTGGCATGTCGATGGTGCGCTGGTTAACCAGTCGCGGCGCGATCGTGCGTGTGGCGGACACGCGGTTGCTGCCACCGCTTGCCGGGCAATTGCGCGAAAAATTCCCGGATGTTGACTTGCATGTCGGGGAACTTGAACCGCAGGTATTCACCGGCGCTGAGGTGGTCGCGATAAGTCCCGGGGTGCCGCTGGCGCAACCGTTGGTGAAACGGGCGCGTGATCACGGAATACCGGTTTTGGGTGATATCGAATTGTTTGCTCACGCGCGCAAGCAGTACGTGCACAGCAGGGTTATTGCGATCACGGGCTCCAATGGCAAGAGCACGGTGACGGAGATGGTCGGAGCCATGTGCAAAGCCTCAGGTGCCCGCACCGAAGTTGCAGGCAATATAGGCCTTCCCATACTTGATGTGTTGAGCGACATCGATGCCGGACAGCGCCGCGTACCCGACATCTTCGTTCTGGAGCTTTCGAGTTTCCAACTCGAGACGACGGCCACGCTGGACGCGGAAGCCGCCGCAGTGCTGAACCTCAGCGAAGATCATATGGATCGCTATGAGGACGTAAACCAGTATGCCCGGGCCAAGTCGCGCATCTTCGGCGGAGATGGTGTCCAGGTACTGAACCGGCAGGATAATTTGACGCGTGAGATGGAAATCGGCGAGCGATGCGTTTTCACTTTCGGCGCGGACGATCCGGTTGGTCGGCACCAGTGGGGATTGCGGCAAGTTGACGGTGAGACCTGGCTTGCTCAGGGTGCTGAGAACCTGATAAAGGCGTCGGAACTGAAGGTTGCCGGTACGCACAATTTGACCAATGCACTAGCGGCGCTGGCGTTATGCCGCGGCATACGCTTGCCTTACCCCAGATTACTGGAGGGATTGAAGAAGTTCGAGGGGCTGCCGCACCGTGTGCAAAAGATCGCGGAATTCGGCGGCGTGCGTTTTTACGATGACTCAAAGGGAACCAACGTTGGAGCGACCGTCGCAGCGCTGGAAGGGCTGGACGGGCGTAGCGTGGTCATTCTCGGCGGGGAGGGAAAAGATCAGGATTTCTCGCCATTGAAGCCGGTCATAGCGCGGAAGGCACGCGCCGTGGTGCTTATCGGACGCGATAGTGGCCGAATCGAAAAGGCGATCACCCCGGTTGCGGTCACGATAGAGCGCGCAATCGATATGCCGGATGCGGTTCTCCGGGCTCGAAATCTGGCGCAACCCGGTGACGCGGTACTGCTGTCACCCGCATGCGCCAGTTTTGACATGTTTCGTGACTATTTGCATCGCGCCGAAGTATTTGTCGATGCGGTGGAACGCCTGGAGCGTCAGCAGTGAATACGCTCGTAGACAGCAGGAATGCAGCACGCCCGGCAAGCGAACCGGACTTGGATCCCACTGTTATTTGGCTGGTGGCTGCGCTACTGGGGCTGGGTGCCGTGATGGTCTATTCGGCCTCAATTGCTATAGCAGAAGCAGCAAGGTTTTCCGGCGGACAGGCGCACTACTTTTTGTTGCGCCATATCGTGTCTCTGATTGTAGGTATTGTTGCTGCCGTCGCGGTCTTTCAGGTGCCCATGCGTTGTTGGCAGGTAGCCGCGCCGTATCTCTTCATGGCATCCGTTGCGCTGCTCGTCATCGTGTTGATTCCCGGCGTCGGGCGTGAAGTCAATGGTAGTCAGCGTTGGCTCGGTTATGGCAGTTTCAGCTTGCAGCCCTCGGAGTTGGCCAAGCTTTTCGTCGTGCTTTATGCCGCCGACTATACGGTGCGAAAGGCTGCGCACATGGCTAGCCTGCGAAAGGGTTTCTTGCCTATGTTCGCGGTGATGTTGCTTACCGGTGCGCTGTTGTTGCAAGAACCTGATTTTGGGGCGTTTGCCGTGATGACGGCGATCGCGATGGGCATTTTGTTTCTCGGCGGCATGAACTGGAGATTGTTCGCGTTGCTGGTAGTGCTGCTTGTTTCCGGATTCGTGATATTGATCTGGTCCTCTCCTTACCGGATGGAACGGGTGTTGGGTTTCATGGATCCGTGGGCAGATCCGTTTGGCCGTGGCTATCAGTTGTCGCATGCGTTGATTGCTTTCGGCCGTGGCGAGTGGCTAGGGGTCGGGCTCGGTGCAAGCATCGAAAAGCTTTTCTACTTGCCCGAGGCGCACACCGATTTCCTG
Source organism: Burkholderiales bacterium (assembly GCA_035528435.1). GTDB lineage: Bacteria > Pseudomonadota > Gammaproteobacteria > Burkholderiales > Eutrophovitaceae > SG8-40. The sequence goes on along the minus strand of DATKYN010000043.1, from coordinate 41,409 downwards.
CTCGCGGTCATTGCTGAAGAGTTGGGATTTGCTGGTGTGGTTGCAACCATTGGTGCGTTTGCCTGGCTGTCGCTACGCGCGATCTCGATCGGTAACCAGGCGGCCCGGCTCGACCGCTACTTCTCTGCTCTCGTGGCCCAGGGCGTGGGCCTGTGGATCGCAGTGCAGACAATGATCAACATGGGCGTGAACATGGGATTGCTGCCGACCAAGGGGCTGACCTTGCCGTTGCTGTCGTACGGCGGCAGCAGCCTGGTAGCTAACTGTATGGCACTCGGTTTGTTGATGCGGGTCGATTTCGAAAATCGCCAGTTGATGAAGGGCTACACGCTGTGAACCGCACCATTCTCATCATGGCTGGTGGCACATGCGGACACATCTTTAGTTCCGGCGTAACGCCTGCTGCGCAGGCATTAGCCTGCACTGAAGATTTCGTGCAAGTTTCTCGCAGGGTGCGCCCATGAACCGCACCATTCTCATCATGGCTGGTGGCACAGGCGGACACATCTTTAGTTCCGGCGTAACGCCTGCTGTGCAGGCATTAGCCTGCACTGAAGATTTCGTGCAAGTTTCTCGCAGGGTGCGCCCATGAACCGCACCATTCTCATTATGGCTGGGGGCACAGGTGGACACATCTTTCCCGCGCTTGCGGTGGCGGACGAGTTAAAGTCGCGTGGCTGGCGGGTGATCTGGCTCGGGTCGAAAGCGGGTATGGAAGCGCGCATCGTTCCTGATCACGGCTATGAGATTGAATGGCTGCGATTCGGTGGCTTGCGTGGCAAGGGGCTTGTGCGCATGGCCTTACTGCCGCTCAACTTGCTGATTGCGTTTTGGCAAAGCGCGCGTGTCATTTTTCGATTACGGCCGGATGTGGTGCTGGGAATGGGGGGGTATGTCAGCTTCCCTGGCGGGATGATGGCGGCGTTATTCCTGCGGCCCCTGGTGGTGCACGAGCAAAACGCGGTTGCGGGTCTCGCCAACAAAGTTCTGGCGATGGTTTCCGATCGTGTCCTTGAAGCTTTCCCGGGGGCGTTGTCGCGCGCCCAGGTCACGGGTAATCCGGTACGCAGGTCGATTACCGAAACCGCAGACCCGAAGGCGCGATTTTCAAAGCGGACAGGGCGGCTGCGTTTACTGGTCATCGGAGGCAGCCTGGGGGCGAAAGCATTGAACGAAATCGTACCTGCGGCACTTGCCCTGATTCCGGAACACGCTCGCCCGGAAGTCACGCACCAGTCGGGACGCCAACACCTTCAGGCGCTGGAAGCGCTGTACCGTGACGTTGGCGTCGATGCCAGCGCAGTGGCGTTTATTCAGGATATGGCGCACGCGCTGGCGGGGGCCGATGTTGTGGTTTGCCGTGCCGGAGCGACCACGGTTGCCGAGCTTGCCGTTGCAGGCGTTGCAAGCCTGCTGGTGCCGTTCCCCCATGCCGTGGACGACCATCAGACCCTCAATGCGCGTTTCCTGGCCGATCGCGATGCGGCGATTCTGATCCAGCAAAAAGACCTGACGCCACGGCGGTTGGCCGATGTGGTCGCGAGTTTTACGAGAGAGCGTTTGTTACAGATGGCCAGCCGGGCGCGGGCACTTGGAAAAGCGCATGCCGCGCGCGATGTGGCAGATCAATGTGTGGCGTTGGTGAGATGAGGCATAAGGTCAAACATGTCCACTTCGTCGGCATCGGGGGCTCTGGCATGAGCGGAATCGCCGAGGTGATGCTCAACCTGAACTTCGAGGTATCAGGATCAGATCTGGCCGATAGCGCAGCGGTTGCACGACTGAAAAGCCTCGGAGCGAAGGTCAGTACCGGCCACGATCGCGAAAACATCGCCGGCGCAGACGTGGTGGTTACATCCACTGCCGTAAAGGGTGACAACCCTGAGGTTGCGGCGGCCAGATCCAGGCGTATCCCGGTTGTACCGCGCGCGATGATGCTTGCTGAACTGATGCGGCTGAAACAGGGGATCGCCGTTGCGGGCACGCATGGGAAGACAACCACAACGAGTCTGATAGCGAGCGTGCTGGCAGAAGCGGAGATGGACCCGACTTTTGTGATCGGGGGCCGCCTTGAGGCGGCCGGCTCGCATGCAAAGCTCGGTACCGGGGAGTTCATTGTTGTTGAAGCCGATGAGTCCGACGCCTCGTTTCTTTATCTTCAACCCGTACTTGCGGTCGTGACCAATATCGACGCCGACCACATGGACACCTACGGCCATGATTTCGGGCGTTTGCGGCATGCGTTCCTGGAGTTCATCGAACATCTTCCTTTTTACGGAACAGCCGTCGTATGCGTAGACGACGAGAATGTGCGCAGCATTATTCCCCTGATTACCAAACCGATGACGACGTATGGTCTGAGTGATGCGGCCCATATTCGTGGGGTCGATGTGGTTCATTCTGCTGGACAGATGCGGTTTCGCGTAACCCGTCGTGGTCACGGTGAAGATTCAGTGCTGCCCGATCTTGCGATCACGTTGAATATGCCGGGCGAACATAACGTGCGAAATGCTTTGGCAACGATCGCCGTGGCAATGGAAGTAGGCGTGCCGGATGACGCAATCGTTCGCGCGCTGGCGGACTTCCGCGGAGTCGGGCGCCGTTTTCAGCGCTATGGCGATGTTTCACTGGGCAAGGGAAAGTCCTTCGTGCTCGTCGATGACTACGCGCATCATCCGGCCGAGATGGCGCCGACTATAGCGGCGGCGCGCGGCGCCTTCCCGGATCGGCGCCTGGTGCTTGTTTTTCAACCCCACCGGTATACACGCACGCGAGATTGTTTCGAAGACTTCGTTCACGTGCTCTCCAGTGTCGATGTGCTGTTGCTGACCGAGGTGTATGCCGCGGGCGAGACTCCGATCGTTGCGGCTGACGGACGCGCCCTCGCTCGGGCGGTTCGTGTGGCTGGCCGGGTCGAGCCGGTCTTTGTCGATGAAATAAGCGATCTGCCGGCGGCGATTGGCAAGATTGTTCAACCTGGCGACGTTGTCGTGACGATGGGTGCCGGATCGATCGGTCTTGTGCCGGCAGCTTTAAGCGAAACCAAACCGGTGAAGCACTGAGCATGAATCTGGCGGAAAGCATACCGAAGGAGGCACTTGGATTGCGGGGCGTGTTGCAAAATAGTGAGCCAATGCGACGTCACACAAGCTGGCGCGTCGGAGGTCCAGCGGATCAATGTTATACACCGGCTGACCTCGCCGACCTGTCGGTGTTCTTGCGCAATTTGCCCGCTGGTGAGCCGATTACATTGGTTGGCCTTGGCAGCAATCTGCTGGTCAGGGATGGGGGTATCCGAGGGACTGTTGTGTTTACTCACGCAGCGCTTGCCGGGTTGGAACTGGTTGAACGCGAAGGCCGAAAAGAGATTTTTGTCGAGACGGGCGTAGCAAGTCCAAAAGTATCCCGTTTCGCCGCCACGCACGATTACGAAGGAGGTGAATTCCTGACTGGAGTTCCCGGAACCATCGGTGGCGCGCTGGCGATGAACGCCGGTTGTTACGGCAGCGAAACCTGGGATATCGTGACCCAGGTCCTGACCATTGATCGCGTAGGCCAACTGCGAGAGCGGCGTCACGACGACTACTCAATCGCATACCGCAGCGTTGTGCCCAGATTCGAAGGCGACGAATTCTTTGTTGGCGCGTGGCTTTACTTGCAGCCCGGCGACGGCGAGCGCTCACGCCGCAAGATCAAGAGTCTGTTGCATAAGCGCATTGCTTCCCAGCCGCTACAGATACCCAATGCCGGTTCGGTCTTCCGCAATCCCCCCGGAGATTACGCGGCACGGCTGATCGAGCAGTGCGGTCTCAAGGGAGTGCGATGCGGCACGGCAATGGTTTCCACCAAGCACGCCAATTTCATTGTGAACTCTGGTGATGCGAGCGCGGCCGATATCGAATCTCTGATCGATCATGTTCATGCCACGGTGCTGGAAAAATGTGGGATTGATCTGCACCGGGAAGTACGCATCATCGGCGAGGTTGCCCGATGACCAGTCGTTACGCAGGCAAGGTCGCGGTGTTACTCGGTGGAAAGTCCTCCGAGCGCGAAATTTCCCTGATGTCGGGTAAAGCAGTGCTCGAGGCGCTACGGCGTCAGGGTGTTGACGCGTATGCATTCGACACTGGAGAGCGTGATCTGTCAGATCTCGTGACGGAGCGCTTTGAGCGCGCGTTTGTCATGCTGCACGGCCGTTATGGCGAAGACGGGACGGTGCAGGGGGCATTGGATCTGATGGGCATTCCCTATACCGGCAGCGGTGTTATGGCGTGCGCACTGGCGATGGACAAGTGGCGCACCAAGCTGATCTGGAAGGCGGTGGGAATTCCCACGCCACGATTCGAAATTTTGACAGCGGAATCCGATCTTGCCGCTTGTGTCGAAGCGCTTGGTTTGCCGCTGATTATAAAGCCGGCTCGCGAAGGCTCGACCATTGGCCTGACCAAGGTAACCGATGCAGGGCAGTTGCAGCACGCGTATCTCGAAGCCTCCAAACACGACTCACTTGTACTCGCGGAGCAGTTCGTGAACGGGCCGGAGCTGACCGCAGCCATTCTCGATGATCAATCCCTACCGCTAGTTCGGATTGTGGCGCCTGAAAATAATTACGATTACCACGCGAAGTATTTTTCTGATGAGACGCAGTATTTTTGCCCTTCAGGAATTGACGCAAACCTTGAGCGCAGGATCACAGACCTGTGCGCTGAAGCTTACAGGGCGATCGGTTGCAGAGGATGGGGTCGGGTAGATGTCATGGTCGATGCCGACGGCGAACCCTGGGTTCTCGAAGTCAATACCGTTCCAGGCATGACCGCACACAGTCTGGTGCCGATGGCAGCGAAGGCCGCCGGCATTTCATTCGATGCCCTGGTAATGAAAATACTGGAGGGCTCCCGTGTGGAATAACGCGAAAGCCCTGACCCGGGTATCAAACACGGCTTTCTTGTTCGCCGCTGCCATGCTGCTCGGTGCCGTGACCTGGCGCATTGCACATCTGGACGTATTCTCCGTGCGAACGATCGACGTGGTGGGAGACGTTACGCACGTGACGCGTGAACAGGTGCAGGCAATTGTCGGCAATGAACTTTATGGAACATTTTTTACGGTCGATTTGCGAGGGGCGCAAGCAGCGTTCGAAAAACTGCCGTGGGTGCGCCGTGTCGATGTGCGCAGGCGTTGGCCAAATCAGCTCGAAGTAATCGTCGAAGAGCACCGGGAGCTTGCCCGCTGGGGCAACACCGCGTTGGTCAATACGAGAGGTGAGATATTCGAGGGAGCGACTAATGTGCGCCTGCCCGTGCTGGAAGGTCCGGACGGAAGCAACATCGAAGTTGTCCGGAACTATTTTCGGTTCAACGGATCGCTCTCGCTTATCGGACGTCAGGTCAAAAGTGTTCGCCTGTCGGAACGACGTGCGTGGCGCCTCGCACTGGATGATGGAACCGTCATCGAACTGGGACGGCATGACGCGGCTGATCGGCTAAGTAGATTTGTTGCGGTGTACGGGCGCAGCGTCGCCGAACTGAAAGGAAAGGTCCGCTACGTTGATTTGCGTTACGTCAATGGTTTTGCGGTACGGGTGGAAGACAACAAGCGGGGTGATAAACGGGCATGAAACCTGTCGAATGGAATCGAGGAGTACCGCGTGCCAAGGGCCGGGAGAACAAGAACCTTATTGTCGCGCTTGATATCGGAACGTCAAAGATTGCTGCGATCGTAGCCGAGTTGCGCCCCGAAGGTGGATACGAGGTGATCGGGATGGGCAGTTCGCCATCGCGCGGGTTGAAAAAAGGCGTTGTCGTCAATATCGAGTCAACCGTGAATGCTATTCAGCGTGCCCTTGAGGAAGCTGAATTGATGGCCGATTGCAAGATTCGAGAAGTCTGGACAGGAATCGCCGGCAGCCATATTCGCAGTTTCAACTCACACGGCATGGTGGCAATCAAGGACCTGGAGGTAGCGCAAAGCGACGTCGACCGGGTGGTGGAAACGGCGCGCGCCATTCCGATACCGACTGATCAGCAGATTCTTCATGTGCTGAACCAGGAGTTCGTGATTGACGGCCAGGAAGATGTTCGAGAGCCGATAGCGATGTCTGGCGTGCGGCTTGAAGTCAAGGTTCACATCGTAACCGGTGCGGTCTCGGCCGCTCAAAACATAATGAAATGCGTGCGCCGTTGCGGACTCGAGGTCAACGATCTGATCTTGCAACCGCTGGCGTCGTCGATGGCCGTGCTGTCGGAAGACGAAAAAGACCTTGGTGTGTGTCTTCTGGACATTGGCGGAGGTACCAGTGATCTGGCGATCTTTACCCAGGGTGCGATTCGGCACACTGCTGTGATCCCGATCGCCGGTGACCAGATTACAAACGATATTGCGATGGCGCTGCGAACGCCAACCAAGGATGCCGAGGAAATAAAGCGCCAACACGGTTGCGCACTGAGAGGGTTGGCGGACGCGAAAGAGATGATCGAGGTTCCAGGCGTCGGAGACCGACCTTCAAGGCAGTTATCACGGCAGACGCTGGCGGAAGTGATCGAGCCGCGGGTCGAGGAGTTGTACTCGTTGGTGCAAGCGGAACTGCGCCGTAGTGGTTTCGAGGAGTTGCTTTCTTCAGGTGTTGTGATCACCGGCGGCAGCGGCGCGATGGAAGGCATGGTCGAGTTGGGTGAAGAGGTCTTTCATATGCCCGTGCGGCTCGGGCTACCGTCTTACTCCGAAGGCTTATCCGAGGTGATTCGCAACCCTCGATATTCGACAGGCGTCGGGCTGCTTATGGCGGGGGTGTCCCAGCACGAGCGGCAGAAGATCGAAAAGATGCAGAACGGTTCTTTCAAACACGTCTTCGAAAGGATGAGAACGTGGTTTGAAACCAATTTTTAGCGGATCCGGTGACGGATTCTGTAGTCGCAGGTTTTCACAAACTACCGGTGTATCAGAAGAGGAGAATGGAAATGTTTGAAATCGTGGACACACAGGCACAGGAAGCTGTAATCAAGGTAATCGGCGTCGGAGGTTGTGGTGGCAATGCTGTCGATCACATGATTCTCGAGGGTGTTGAGGGTGTGGAATTCATCTGCGCCAATACCGATGCACAAGCGCTCAAGCGCACGAAATCGAAAACGCTTCTGCAGTTGGGCGCGGCGGTCACCAAAGGTCTGGGTGCGGGCGCCAACCCGGAGATCGGCCGGGAGTCCGCGGTGGAGGATCGCGAGCGGATTATCGAGCTGATCGAAGGCGCGGACATGTTGTTTCTGACTGCAGGCATGGGCGGGGGCACTGGTACTGGTGCAGCCCCGATCGTCGCCCAGGCGGCTCGGGAATTGGGCATCCTGACCGTGGCCGTCGTGACCAAACCGTTTGCATTCGAAGGCAAGCGGCAGAAAATCGCGGCAGATGGCCTGGAAGAACTCGCCTCGCAGGTTGATTCGCTGATCGTCATCCCCAACGACAAGTTGATGGACGTGCTGGGAGATGACGTGTCAATGCTAGACGCGTTCAAGGCGGCCAATTCAGTGTTGCATGGCGCGGTTGCCGGCATTGCCGAAGTGATCAAGTGCCCGGGCCTGGTGAATGTTGACTTCGCGGATGTGCGTACCGTGATGTCGGAAATGGGTATGGCGATGATGGGTTCGTCTTCGGCGAGTGGCGATACCCGCGCGCGGATCGCGGCAGAGCAAGCAGTGGCAAGCCCCTTGCTTGACGATGTCGATCTGGCTGGTGCACGTGGGGTCCTGGTCAATATCACAGCGGGAACGAGCCTGAAGATGCGCGAAGTTCATGAGGTCATGAACACGATCAAGGAATTCACCGCCGAAGATGCGACCGTCATCGTCGGTACGGTGATCGATGAATCGCTCGAAGATCATCTGCGCGTTACCATGGTGGCGACTGGACTGGGTGGTTTCCGTAGCCGTCAACAGAACAAACCTCTGGCCGTTGTCAGAACCGGGACCGATGAGGCGCCCTTGAACGTCAATTATGGCGAACTCGATGCGCCTGCTGTCATCCGCCGGCGTGGGCGCGACGCTGCGGTTGAGGCAATGAAGCAGTCAGGCGTAGATATGCTGGATATCCCGGCGTTTCTGCGCAAGCAGGCTGATTAGTATTTATTGAGCGCAGCAATTTGTTGGCAGGATAGAGTGTTTCCGATATATTAATCAGCAAGTTGCTGTATGCTGTGCCGCAATGAACTGCACTGGGGCCAGCAATTTTTCGCGCGACAGGTTGCGTCACGATAAATCGTGCTGCAACAGGTTGCGCTGCAATAGGCGAGGAACGGCCGAGCCGTTTGTTCAATGATCAGACAGCGAACACTGAAAAATATTGTCCGGGCAACCGGTGTTGGGTTGCATACGGGTAAGAAGATTTATCTTACGTTGCGTCCCGCGGCGCCTAATACGGGCATCGTTTTCCGGCGTATTGACCTTGATCGGGTGGTTGAGATCAAGGCTGATCCTTACGCGGTCAAGGACACCCGGCTGTCTTCCTGTCTCGAAAAGGATGGTGCCCGTATTCAGACCGTGGAGCATCTGATGTCCGCGTTTGCTGGCCTGGGGGTCGATAATGTGTTCGTCGACCTTAGTGATGGCGAGGTACCCATCATGGATGGATCGGCGTCACCTTTCGTGTTCCTGATTCAATCTGCCGGAATTGAGGAGCAGGGAGCAGCAAAGAGGTTCATTCGCATTCTCGAGTCGGTCGAAGTTAGATCCGACGATAAGTGGGTGAGATTTGAGCCTTATGCGGGGTTTCGTGTCGATTTCAGTATCGACTTCAAACATCCTGTGTTTGCGGATACCAACCGGAGAGTGGTTGTTGATTTCGAGAATATGTCTTTCGTCAAAGAGGTTAGCCGCGCCCGGACGTTCGGTTTCATGCAGGATGTGGAGACGCTAAGGTCGCAGGGCTTGGCCTTGGGCGGGAGCATGGATAACGCGATCGTCATGGACGAATTCCGGGTCCTCAATTCCGATGGCCTGCGTTACGAGGATGAGTTTGTAAAGCACAAGGCCCTTGACGCGATTGGTGACCTCTATCTGCTCGGACATCCCTTGATCGGGGCTTTTACAGCGTTCAAGTCCGGCCATGCGCTAAATAATGAGCTGTTGCGCCGCCTTGTGGAGCAAAAAGACGCATGGGAGGAAGTCAGCTTCCAGTCTGCAACCGATGCTCCGCAATTCCTGCGTGCCCAAAGTCAGGCCGCTTGATTTAGAGTCATTCATGCGTTCAGTGGGTTATGCGCAACCCTGAGCCATGCTGGTAGCGCGACTGCTGGGGTCACTGCTGGTCATCACCCTGGGTGCAATGCTGCTCATGTTTTTGGTGACCAGGGAGCGGATGTGGCTACGTTACGCTGGCAAGGTCTTCCTGATCGGGGTTGTGATCTCACTAATCTTCATCGGGATCTATTTCCTCGAGCGATTCTTGCTTGTTATCTGATGGCTGGAACCTGCTCGCGAGCTTGACTATGGCGGTGCGCAGAGACGCTGATTCAATGCGTTTCGAGAGTGTAAGAAGCGCGTTCCTGCCAGTGTTATCGAGAAAAATCTGTTTTTTGGGCAAGGGGTTATGGTGGATCGGAACTTGCACCAAAACCTTTAATGCGTTAAGTTCGCGATCCTCGAGTCGCAATTTTTTCAGCAGACTGGGGGTAAGTTGGCGGATTTTGGCGGCGGTGGCGCCACTGTTGGTTGTCAGGCTGAGATTGCCTGAAATCAAGCTGGCTACGGCCACCTGAGAAGCGATGTTTTCCGGCAAGGCGGCTCTTAATACTTGCTGAAGCCGAAGCAGGCGCCGGGTCTGCAAGGTTAGCGCTCGTACTTCTGGCGCATTGTCGAGGATGCTTTTGATTGGTTTCGCTGACATGGCTGGTGGGTGCGAAAACACGGCTGTCGCCGGATTGCAACTGGTAAGGGGTAGATCCTAAGGGGTTCAGATGGACATTATTCTCGTATCCAATCGATTTGAACAAGCTCGCAGTTTCAAGCTGAGCAAGCCACAGATTCTGTTTCTGGGTCTTTTGTTCGTGATGATGGTAGTTTCCCTGTCGGTTCTCCTCAACTATTTCTCCCTGCGCTACGCGGTTACCCACAATAGCCCCTACCTTCATTCCTTACTCGCGGCGGTGCAGGAAGAGCAAACCAAGCGTACGCAATCCTACGTTCGCGAGAGTCTGAACACGATGGCAGCGCGTGTCGGTGAAATGCAAGCCAAATTGTTGCGACTCGATACGCTCGGTGAGCGCCTGAGCAAACTGGCTGGCCTGGACCCGAAAGAGTTCATGTTCGAGCAAACGCCGGCTCGTGGTGGCCCGTCGCCAGAACAGGAGGCCAAGCCGCTTTCATACGTTGAGCTCACCGAGCAACTGGACGCTCTCGGCGGAAATCTGGACGACCGGTCGGACAAGCTCGGCGTGTTGGAATCGCACCTGTTTCTCGACTATGCCAAACAGCAATTCGTCCCCACATCGCTTCCGGTCGAAACCCGCTGGTTTTCCTCGAATTTCGGCTGGCGTATTGATCCGTTTACAGGTTTTAGCACCTTTCACGAAGGTATTGACTTCATGTCACCCACCGGACGCCCGATACGAGCTGCCGGCGCTGGAGTGGTTGTGTATTCGGCAAAGCATCCGCAGTACGGAAACATGGTTGAAATCGACCACGGCAATGGACTGGTAACGCGCTACGCGCACGCGTCGCAGCTGGACGTCGCGGTTGGCGACGTTGTCGTCATCGGTCAGAAGGTTGCTGAAGTCGGGAGCACCGGCCGTTCGACCGGACCGCATCTCCACTTTGAAGTTCGTGTGCGAGGTGCTGCGGTCAACCCCAACAAGTATCTGCAAAAGAACTCCCGGACTCCGCGCCTGGCATCACGCTAGTCGCCGGGCTTCCTGGTAAAGCGCTTGTGCTGCTGGCCAGGCCCCACAGCCAATCCATTCTTGTGCCGTTTTGAAAAGTTTCCACCGCCGACCGCGCGCCTGTTACGCCCATCTGGCCAGGCCCGCGTTGCGCATTGTCGAAAAAACATCTGAATCAATCAGAGGGCGCTCCGGTTTGCGCGTACTTCCACTCATCCTCGCGGCACTATCCCTCGTCCTCATCCATCCCGTTTACGCAATGGAGTGCGGCGCCAGCCCTTCGTTCTCGGAGTCGCGCGAAACGATCACTATCAAAGCCGTGGGCGATATGGTTTTGGGAACAACGTGGCCCGAGGATCGTATTCCGGCGGACGTCGAAGGCCGTTTTTTTGCCGGCGTGGAACAGCAATTATCGGGAGGCGACATCGTCTTTGGAAACCTCGAAGGCGCGCTCACCGATGCCGGAGAAACCACCAAGGACCCTAGCAGGGGAACCCAGTACGCGTTCAGGATGCCGACGCGGTTTGCCGGCATTCTGCGCGACGCAGGTTTTAATGTTCTCAGCCTGGCGAACAATCACAGTTCCGATTTCGGGCCGACCGGCCTGGAGGACACTATTGAGGCGATCAAGTCTCATGGCATGCTGGCGGTCGGCCTCCAGAGCGAGATTGTGTATCAGGAAATCAGGGGCATTCGGGTAGCCTGGATCGGGTTCAGTTACCTTGGTCTGCACAATTCCATTCACGATCTCGACGCGCTCACTCGGCTGATAGTCAAGGCGAAGCAGTCCGCCAGGCTTGTAGTAGTGACTTTCCATGGTGGTGCCGAGGGGTCAGATGCGCTGCGGGTACGCGATGAGCAAGAGGAATACCTTGGCGAAAAAAGGGGTAATTTGATCCGTTTTTCGCGTACTGCGATCGAGTCAGGTGCCGACCTGGTGCTGGGGCATGGGCCGCATGTTCTGCGCGGAGTCGAGTGTTACTGGCAAAAGCTGATCGTCTATTCGCTGGGTAATTTCGTCGGTTATCAGGCTTTCTCTACCAAGCGGGCCGCCGCAGTCTCGGCCATCCTGGATGTCACGCTGGACGAAGACGGATGGTTGAGAAGAGTCGAATTTCACCCGGTTCGTTTCTCGGGCGAGCATCTGCCGGAAATTGACCCGAAGCGCCGGGCACTCTACCTGCTCAATGACCTTTCCCAAAGGCCTCCCCTCGAGCTTGAAGGGAAAATATTGCCCGGGCCTTTCAGTGACGATGCCGATTACCGCGCTTATCGCCGCTGGATGCGGGCGGCAGATCTCGAGAGCCAGTTGGCGGAGTAGCACCTTCACTGACCGTAGATGCGTTGTTTTCGGGCGTTGAAGCGCGATTCGGTGCCGGCCAACGTGTTAGACTCCCGCGATAATTTAACAGTGAAATAGCTGCAAACCGCGGTAAATGATTCCCAACCTTCTGAAAAAAGTTTTTGGCAGCCGCAACGATCGGCTGTTGCGTAAATATTCGCAGGACGTTCGTGCCATCAATGATCTCGAGCCTGCGATGCAGGCCTTGACCGACGCCGAACTCAGAGCCAAGACAGACACCTTCCGTCAGCGTGTAAGCGACGGGGAAAGTCTCGACAAGGTGTTGCCAGAGGCGTTTGCTGTAGTCAGGGAAGCAAGCCAGCGCGTTCTGAGCATGCGGCATTTTGATGTTCAGCTCCTCGGCGGAATTGCGCTGCATAACGGCAAGATTTCAGAGATGCGTACCGGTGAGGGAAAAACGCTCGTCGCTACGCTGCCGGCCTACTTGAATGCTCTCTCCGGAAATGGTGTTCACGTCGTCACCGTTAATGACTACCTGGCGCGCCGCGATGCTGAATGGATGGGTCGCGCCTATTCGTTTCTGGGTCTGAAGGTTGGAGTCAATCTGTCGCAGATGGAGCACGCGGCGAAGCAGGAAGCATATGCAGCGGACATCACCTACGGCACAAATAATGAATTCGGGTTCGACTACCTTCGTGACAACATGGTTTTCCAGTTGTCGGAGAAAGTTCAGCGTCCGTTGTCTTATGCCATTGTCGATGAGGTCGACTCGATACTGATTGACGAAGCGCGCACGCCGCTGATCATTTCTGGTCAGGCGGACGACAGTACCGATCTTTATTACAAAATGAACGATGTCGTGCCGCAACTGGAGCGCTGTGCCAGCGAAGGCGAACCGGGCGACTATCACGTTGACGAAAAAGCCCATCAGGTGCTGCTGACCGAGCAAGGTCACGAGCGTGCGGAGCAGTTGCTGGTCAAGGCGGGCCTCCTTCCCGAAAATGGAAGCCTCTACGATGCGGCCAACATTGGCTTGATGCACCACGTCTATGCTGCGCTGCGCGCGCACAACCTGTTTTTCCGCGACCAGAATTACGTTGTCCAGAATGATGAAATCGTCATTGTTGACGAGTTTACCGGTCGCCTTATGGCAGGCCGGCGCTGGTCGGATGGCTTGCACCAGGCCGTGGAAGCGAAGGAGGGAGTCAAGATTCAGCGCGAGAATCAGACGCTGGCATCCATCACATTCCAGAATTACTTCCGGATCTACGACAAACTTGCCGGGATGACGGGTACCGCGGATACCGAAGCCTATGAGTTTCAGCAGATCTACGGTCTTGAGACCCTAATCATGCCTACGCACCGCAAAATGATTCGTGACGACCGCATGGATCAGGTGTTCAAGACCAGCAACGAACGCTATGCCGCTGTGCTTGAAGACATAAAGGAATGCTACGAACGCGGTCAGCCTGTGCTGGTGGGAACGACGTCGATCGAAAACTCGGAACTCATTTCGGACCGGCTCACGAAAGCCAAGCTGCCCCACCAGGTCCTGAACGCGAAACAGCATGCCCGTGAGGCGGAAATCGTGACCCAGGCAGGGCGTCCCAAAATGATTACGATAGCGACCAATATGGCTGGGCGCGGAACGGATATCGTCCTGGGCGGCAATCCTGAGCCTGAAATTGAACGCGTATTGAGCGATGAAAAGCTCTCGGACGAGCAAAAGGTAGCGACTGAGAGCAGCATGCGAGCCGAATGGCAGGTTTTGCATGATCAGGTTGTCGAGACGGGCGGTTTGCACATCGTTGGCACCGAACGGCATGAGTCACGGCGGGTAGATAACCAGCTTCGCGGTCGTGCGGGTCGCCAGGGCGATCCGGGTTCAACGCGCTTTTATCTTTCGCTTGAAGATCCACTGTTGCGGATTTTTGCCTCCGACAGGGTGGCCGCAATCATGGATCGCTTGAAGCTGCCGGAGGGCGAAGCGATCGAGCACCAGTGGGTCACGCGTGCAATCGAGAACGCACAGCGCAAGGTCGAGGCGCGCAACTTCGATATGCGCAAGCAGCTTCTCGAGTATGACGACGTTTCAAACGACCAGCGCAAGGTGATTTACCAGCAGCGCAACGAGTTGCTCGAATCAGACGACGTCACGGAGACCGTGCGTTCAATGCGCGAGGGTGCTCTGGAAGCGATGATCACCGAGCATGTTCCCCCCGAGACCGTCGAGGAGCAGTGGGATATTGCCGGGCTCGAAGCCGCTCTGGCATCGGAGTTCACCCTCGAACTGAACCTGAAGCAATGGCTTGAGCAGGATGATCAACTGGACGAAGCATCGCTGCGCGAACGTGTCGTAGAGGCAGCTAATGCCCATTACGAAGAAAAGATCAAAGAAGTGCAGACGGAAGCAATACGCCATTACGAGCACGCCATCATGCTGCAGACGCTTGATGGACACTGGCGCGAACACCTGGCAGCGCTCGACCATTTGCGCCAGGGCATACACTTGCGTGGATACGCGCAGAAGAACCCGAAGCAGGAATACAAGCGAGAGGCCTTTGAATTGTTCTCGCTGATGCTCGAGGCAATCCGCAATGAGGTCACCCGAATTTTGATGACGGTTCGCATTCGCAGCGCAGAGGAAGCTGACGAGGCGGCCGAAGAGCGCACGGCAATGACGAACGTGCGCTACCAGCATACCGATTATGATGCTGCGCTCAAAAATGATCAGCCCGCTGATGCCGACAAGACCCAGCCGTTCGTCCGCCCGGGCCAGAAGGTCGGCCGGAACGACCCCTGCCCGTGTGGTTCGGGCAAGAAGTTCAAGCATTGTCATGGCCGCCTCGGCTGAGCGGACACGCGTGCCCGAATGCCGGTTAACCTGCCCATCCCCGATGCTGCGTCGATTCTTCCAGTAGCCGGCGTTCGGCTCGGCGTCGCATGTGCGGGCATCAAGACCGTCGGCCGGAAGGACCTGCTGGTCATTTCCCTTAATCACGGTTCGAACGTTGCGGGAGTGTTTACCCGTAACCGTTTCTGCGCCGCTCCGGTAACGCTTGCCCGCAAACATCTCGCACACGCACATGTACGGGCAATGGTTGTTAATACCGGATGCGCCAATGCCGGAACGGGCGAGGAAGGATTGCTTCGTGCACGGAAAGTCTGCGAAGCAACGGGTCGGTTGATGGATTGCGACGCCATTGCAGTCCTGCCTTTCTCGACTGGTGTCATCATGGAAGACCTGCCGGTAGACCGCATCGTTGCTGCACTGCCCGCGAGCGTCAGCGCTCTGTCGGCGAATGCATGGCTTGACGCGGCCGAAGCAATCATGACAACCGACACTGTGCCGAAAGCAACCTCGGCAACCGTAGACGTTAATGGTCAAACGATAACGGTGACTGGAATTGCGAAAGGTTCCGGGATGATCCGTCCCGACATGGCGACGATGCTCGCCTTTGTCGCAACCGATGCAGCAGTGGCCCCCGATGCGCTGCAAGCCATGATTCAATACGCGACCAGGCGAAGTTTTAACTGCGTTACGGTTGATGGGGACACATCGACCAATGACAGTCTCATGCTTATCGCCAGTGGAGGTGCGCAGTCCGCCGAGATCGCTGATGTCGATTCTGCGGACTACCTGGCGTTGCGCGATGCTGTCACGCAAGTGTGCGTAGAGCTTGCGCAGATGCTGGTCCGTGACGGTGAGGGGGCGACCAAATTTATCACTGTGCGGGTAGAGGGTGGTCGTGACGAGCAGGAATGCGGTGCAGTTGCTTATACGGTGGCTCATTCCCCCCTCGTCAAGACAGCGTTTTATGCGTCCGATCCGAATCTGGGGCGAATCCTTGCGGCTATCGGCAATGCCGGCATTGCCGATCTGGATGTTTCCGCAATAGATGTCTATCTCGACGATTTGCTTGTTGCGACAGGCGGTGGCCGTTCACCGGGTTACCGGGAAGAAGATGCCCAGGCCGTGATGGATCAACAGGAGATCACTGTTCGTATCCAATTGAAACGAGGTGCCGCCTCGACGACAGTGTGGACGTGTGACCTGTCTCACCAGTATGTAACGATCAACGCGGAGTATCGGAGCTAGCAGTGGCTGACTGGGAGCGTATTTTTGACAAACTCGAGAACATACTCGACCGGGCCGAGCGGATTCTTCCGCAATTGCCGGAGCCACCGGATTGGTCGGCGGCGACGGCGTACCGGTGGCGGCGCCGGGGAAACAGCGGGTTTCTCCAACCTGTTCTGCATCCGCATAAAATACGACTGAGTGATCTGCAGGGTATATCCGAGCAGAAGCAGCTGGTTGATCAGAACACGCAGCAGTTTGTTGAGGGATTTACCGCGAACAATGTTCTCCTGACCGGTGCAAAGGGCACCGGCAAGTCATCGCTGGTCAAAGCGGTTCTCAACAAGTTCGCCAGACAGGGATTACGACTGATCGAGGTTGAGAAGCATGATCTGCATGAGCTTCCCGATATCGTCGATATGGTGGCGAATACCCCCTACCGTTTCGTTATTTTCTGCGATGACTTGTCTTTTGATGCGGAAGAACCGGGATACAAGGCCCTAAAGGTCGTACTGGATGGCTCGATCTCTGCGACATCCGAGAATGTGCTGATCTACGCGACCTCCAATCGCCGGCACCTCATGCCCGAATACATGCAGGAAAATCTCGAAACGAAGTACCTTGGCGAGGAAATTCATCCAGGCGAAAGCGTAGAAGAAAAAATCTCGCTGTCTGAGAGATTCGGGCTATGGATTTCGTTCTATCCGTTTGATCAGGAAGAATACCTCGCTATCGTTCGCTATTGGGTCGCAAAGCTTACGGGTTCAAAGGAATTCGGTGACGACGTGCGCCAGGATGCATTGCAATGGGCATTGCTGCGAGGGTCGCGCAGCGGTCGCATCGCCTGGCAGTTTGCACGTGACTGGGCGGGCCGTCAGGAAATCCAGTCTGGCCGAAAACGCAAGTAGCCACAGGTTTGGCGGACAAGATCGTTGAAGTAGCTGCCGCAGTATTACAGCGCCCGGACGGCTCGTTCTTGCTAGCACAGCGCCCTGCTGGCAAGATTTGCCAGGGGTTCTGGGAATTTCCGGGAGGGAAGATCGAATCCGGAGAAACGCCGCCGCAAGCCTTGCGGCGCGAACTGGATGAAGAACTCGGTATCACAGCGCTGCAAATTTACCCCTGGCTGACCCGGGTATTCAGCTATCCGCACGCAACGGTACGATTGCATTTTCTAAGAGTCCTCCGGTGGCGGGGAGAGCCGCAATCGCGCGAGGCGCAGGCGTTCGTCTGGCAAAAACCTGGTGAGCCAAGCGTCAGCCCGATGTTGCCTGCCAATACGTTCGTGCTCAAGGCGCTTGAATTGCCGGCGCAATATGCGATTACCAACGCCAGCGAGTCCGGTGAGCAGAGGTCACTTGAGCAACTGGAAGCCGCGTTGTCCCGTGGCCTGAGACTGGTTCAGGTCAGGGAGAAACAGCTCGAGCGGCATGCGCTGAAACGATTCGCAGGCGAAGTCGTGGCACGTTGCCATGATCAGGGCGCCAAAGTGATCATCAACGCGGATGCCGAACTTGCTGTCGAAGTTTCCGCCGACGGTGTCCATCTGCCTGCCGCGCAAATGCTTGATGCTGACACCCGTCCGTCCGGTTTACGCTGGTGTGGCGCGTCCTGTCACGATCAGCTGGAGGTTGAAAAAGCCGAGGCACTCGGACTGGATTTTGTGGTGCTTGGTCCGGTCAAACGGACTATGAGTCATCCGCATGTGGCCCCGCTTGGCTGGGAGCGGTTCCACCAACTTGCCCTGGGCATGTCTATACCGGTATTTGCGCTTGGCGGTTTGCGCCACACTGACCTTGAAGCAGCATGGCGGCACGCTGCACATGGAATCGCAATGCAAAGGGGTGCGTGGGCTGACTGAATCCGGTTGGATTAACCCGGACTTGATCAGATCACGTCAGGTTGCGTTCGATACGGCTCAGGCATCGGTGTCATCCGAAGAAGTGGACTGATTGACGTCTGCCGGTATTCGATACGATTCGGAGGCCCACTGTCCCAGGTCGATCATCTTGCAGCGCTCCGAGCAGAACGGGCGATACGGGTTGCCCGTGTCCCAGGTCAGGGGTTTGTCACATTGCGGGCAGTGAACAAATGGCCCGTGATTTCCGTTGGATTTTCTGGTCACAGGTTGCAAAAGGTCAGTTCAAAATCGACATTCTCTTCGCTGGTTTTTCGTTGTGAGCCCATGTGAGTGGCGAAGCGAATGTTGATCGCATACTTGTTTGCGCTGACTTCCGGGACGCAAGCATAGTCGTCATCGAGTTTCAGTCTCAACATCTGCGCTAGCCTTCCAGCCAGCATTTGCTGAAATTTTCCCTGTTCAGCGGTCTGTGGCGATGTCTTTCCGCTTTCTCTCAGTAATCGGAGAATCAGGTTGGCCCCGACACGCATCGGTTCGAACGGCGCAAGCCACTGCTCGAGATCTTGCCTGCGGTGCTCCGCTGATGAATGCATCCAATGATGGTATGAAGGCAAGTCAAACTCGCACACGCCACCTGGTATCGCCGTGCGCTGCCTGATCGCCATCAGCCATTCATTTTCCCTCAGTTCCTGCCCTGTCTTGCCGGATGTGGTGAACAGCCCGGCGATCGCTTGCTCCGTTTCTTCGATAATCGAAGCAAGCATACTCTGCTCAACAGACGGGTTTCCCTTGAGGGCATCGAGCTGGTGCTTCTTGCGTTCGAGCTCCTGCATGAGCTCGGACTTCAAGTCGGCCCGTCCGGCTACGTCGAGAATTTCGAACAGCGACAGGATCGCGACATGGTGCTCCTGGGCGTCAGCCCTGGATTTGAAATACTCGGCGCGCTGATACAGGCTCTCGATTCTGAGCAGTGTGCGCACACGCTCGTTGAGGGGAAACTCGTAGACGATCACGTCGATAAATCTTCTGTCGGGGTCGCTTCTAGTATTGCCGATTCGATGCCAAAAGAAAAGTCCATCGCCGAATCATTCGGCGAACAACGCTTATCTGGCGAGTGTCAGGTACTTTTGATGGAGTTGCCCTACTTTCGCACGCAATTCGGCAATCCCGCTGTCGTTGCTAATCACGTCGTTGGCAGCGGCGAGGCGGTCACTGCGGCTGGCCTGTGTCGCCATAATTGCCTTGACCTGTTTTTCTGCCAGCCCGCTACGGTGCATAACGCGCTCAACCTGTTGTTCTTCGGAACAATCTACAACCAGGATGCGGTCAGCGAACTTGTACCCGCGCGATTCCACCAACAATGGTACGACTACGATTGCATATGGCGCTTTAGTCCGGGAAAGCCTGCTCTGTACTTCTTCGCGAATCAGCGGATGCAGTATGTTCTGCAAGGTTTCCCTGGCCGATGGATCTGAAAAAGCGAGTGCGCGCATGCGCTCTCGATCGAGAGCGCCGTCACCTTGAACGACTTCCGACCCGAACTGTTCTTTGATTTTTTGCACGGCCGGTTGTCCGCTGCCTGTAAGTGCGCGGGCAATCTCATCCGTATCGATGATATCGGCACCTAATGCAGAAAACAGGTCGGAGATCGTTGATTTACCGGAACCGATTCCACCCGTGAGTCCGACCGTGAAAGCCATTGTTTTAGCGAAACAGGTTGAGATAAACGGTGTTGATATCACCGCCCCATAGCATTGCGATCAGGCCGGCAGCAGCAAGATAAGGTCCAAAGGGAATCGGCACGTTGCGCCCTTGCCGCTGCGAAACGATCAACAGGATGCCGACAACAGCGCCGACGAGAGACGAAAGCAATATCACCATCGGCAGTAGTTTCCAGCCCAACCATGCCCCGATGGCGGCAAGCAGTTTGAAATCACCGAAACCCATTCCTTCCTTGCCCGTCACCAGCTTGAACAGCCAGTAAACAGACCACAGCGACAGATAGCCGGCGATCGCACCAATCACGGCCGAATGCAATGGCGCGTACGTTCCGGGAATGTTCACCAGCAGCCCCATCCAGAGCAAAGGCAAAGTGATGCTGTCCGGTAGCAACTGCGTGTCCACGTCGATCATGGTTAACGCAATCAAGGACCAGGCGAAGAACATCGCGGCACCAGCCGCCAAACCAAAGCCGAAATGCCAGGAAATATATCCCGTAACAAAGCCGCAAACGGCCTCAACCACGGGATAGCGCAGGCTGATCGAGTTGTGACACTTCGCACACCTGCCGCGCAGGAACAGGTAGCTCAGTACCGGGATGTTTTCGTGTGCCCGGATCTGATGTCCGCATTTTGGACAGCACGAACGTGGTACAACCAGGTTGTAACGAGCGGGGACCTCGCTTGCATCGCGCAGCTTCGTTGCGCAGTCGGTGAGTGTGGCATCTTCAAGCATCATTGCAGCTTGTTCATTCCAGTCACGCTGCATCATTCTTGGCAGTCGATGAATGACGACGTTGAGGAAGCTGCCGATCATTAATCCGACGACCGTCGCGGTCGCCGTGAATGCAAAGGGGCTGTCTTGCAATAGGTTGAGCACGTCGTTCATGGTGCGGGTGGACTTAACGTTTGTCGGCCAAAGCAGCGAAGCTTCGCGCCGGGTTCAAAAAAAACGCCCGAGTGTCCCCGGGCGTCTTGGTCGCGTTTTTTGGCTCAGACTGCCTGACCCATCTTGAAGATCGGCAGGTACATTGCGATCACCATGCCGCCGATGAGAACGCCAAGCACAACCATGATCATTGGCTCCATCAGGCTCGACAACGCGTCAACGGCATCGTCAACTTCCCGTTCAAAGAAGTCCGCTACCTTTCCAAGCATACCGTCGAGAGAGCCTGACTCCTCCCCGATAGATACCATCTGGATCACCATATTCGGAAACACTTCGCTGCCCTGCATGGCGACAGTAAGACTGGTGCCGCCTCGCACCTCGCTCTGAATCTGTTTGGTTGCTGTGTAGTAAACATAGTTGCCAGCGGCGCCGGCAACGGAATCGAGCGCCTCCACCAGTGGAACGCCCGCCGCGAACATGGTTGAAAGTGTCCGTGTCCAGCGTGCGATTGTGGCTTTGCGGATGAGTTCGCCGAATACCGGAAGTTTCAGGAACAGGCGATCCAGCACCTGCTGCATTTTTACCGAGCGTTTCCAGGTATAGAAAAAGAACCAAAGGCCGAAACCCAGGCCTCCGAAAATGGCCCACCAGTACTGCACAAAGAAATCCGAGATGGCCATTACCACTAGAGTGGGCGTAGGCAGGTCCGCGCCAAAGTTTTCGAACAATTCCTTGAACGCCGGGATGACGAAAAGCATGATGATGGCCGTAATGACGAAGGCCACGACGACAATCGACAGCGGATAGAACATGGCCGCCTTGATCTTGCTCTTGATCGCGAGAATCTTTTCCTGGTACGTGGCAAGGCGATCCAGAAGGCTGTCCAGAATACCTGCCGATTCGCCTGCGCCGACAAGGTTGCAATACAGCGCGTCGAAATGAATGGGGTATTTGCGAAACGAGCCGCTCAGGCTGGTTCCGGTCTCGACATCGGTCTTGATGTCCATCAGTAATTTTGCGACAGCGGCATTGGCGTGTCCCTTGCCGACGATGTCAAAGGCCTGCAGCAGTGGCACCCCGGATTTCATCATGGTTGCCAACTGTCGGGTGAAAAACGCAATGTCCTTTTGTGTGACTTTGCCGCCAATGCCTCCGCGCTGGCGTTTGACTTTTGGTTGCGCAATGCCCTGCCGCCGCAAAGCGGCCAGCACCACGTGCGTACCACCGGCACGCATATCACCTTTGACGAGTTTGCCGCTTTTGTCACGGCCCTCCCAGACGTAGTTGTACTCCTTGACCTGTTGTCCTCGTCGCGCCGATGCGGTTGCAGTTGCCATTGCTTGTGTCCTTTGAATGCCTTTAGGTCAGCCGGGTCTGTTCTCCCACCGCCAACAGGGGGAATGCTGCAAATCAAACCCGCATCCTGACTCCGGTCGGAGATTGCCCCTCAGGCGCTCTCTCCGGAAGTCAAAATATGTCTTCATGCTGTTTTGGCTCGCCGTATTGCTGCCAGAGGCGTGTGCAAACCAATGTCTATTCTTTAAGCAATCTTCGTGCGACTTCACAAGGATTCCCGATTGCATAGTGCCTTTTCGAGAATTTCTTGTAAAGATCGAGTTGGGGTGTATAACTAATTGGTTTTTTGAGGTTTATCGAACGGCGGTAGCCGTACGGATTTGATCGAGCGGTGCTGGGTTTGAAGGATCTCGACAGGGAAGCCAGCCAGTTTGAGTGACGTTCCCGGTTCCGGAATTTCCTGCAGATGCTCGAGTATCAGTCCATTGAGCGTCTTCGGGCCATCCACGGGAAAATCGTAGCCAAGCTGCCGGTTTAGATCGCGCAATGACGCAGCCCCATCCACAACGACGCTGCCGTCGTCAAGGCGTCTCCAATCGGCGGTCTGGAGTGGCGATTGAGTTGTAAATTCACCGATAATTTCCTCCAGAATGTCCTCAATCGTCAGTAATCCCATCAACTCACCGTATTCATCAACGACGAGTGCCATGCGGTCCTGCTGGTCCTGAAAATTCTGAAGTTGGGCAAGCAGCCCTGTTTCTATAGGCACGAAATACGGCTCTTTCATGACTTCGGAGATGATCTGCGCGTCGATTTCGGTCCGGTCTGACCGGTTCAGCACCTTTCGTATGTGAACGACCCCGACCAGTTCGTCGAGATGGCCACGATAGACCGGCAATCGGGTGTGATTGGACGTGGAGATCTCGCGACGGAGTTCGTCGGCGGGGGCATCGAGGTCAATTCCCTCGATCTTGCTCCGTGGCGTCATTACGTCTTCAACCGTGATTGACTCCAGGTCGAACAGGTTAAGAAGCATGGTCTGGTGGTTCTGCGGCAGGAAATGCCCGCCCTCCAGTACCAGAGTTCGCAGCTCCTCCGAACTCAACGTTTGTGCCTGTGCTCCTGCGGGCTTGAGCTTGAATACGAGCAGCAAGCCGTTAACAAAAAGGTTTGCCACGACGACAACGGGATGGGTGAGCGTCATCAGTGGTTTGAGCACCAGACTAGCCGGGAACGCTATTTTTTCAGGGTAGCTGGCGCCAATAATCTTGGGCGTGATCTCACTGAAGACCAGAAAGATCGCGGTCACGGCCAACGTCGCGATGGTCAGCGAGAGCTCGCTTTGCCCGAGTAGGCGGAACACGATGGCGGTACCCAAAGCGGCTGCGGCAGTGTTGACCAGGTTATTGCCGAGCAATATCGAGCCGAGCAGACGATCAGTGCGTTCCAACAAGTAGACCGTGCGTTTTGCGCCGCGATTTCCTGTTTTGGCAAGATGCCGCAATCGGTAGCGGTTGAGCGCCATCATGCTCGTCTCTGAACTCGAAAAGAAAGCGGACATGACGACAAGGACAAAAAATATGATCAGCAGTGTGCGAATCGGGATATCGGTCACGGCGTCAGAACCTCGGGAAACGATTGTCGGGCCGGGTGGATGGCCCGGTTTTGGGGAAGCAAGGGCACGGCGCAGGCGTGTTGGGTGCTCTTCAACGTTGCAGGATTATTTCTGCCACAAACCGGCTTCCGACATAGGCCAGTACCAGCGCCATAAAGCCTGCAAGCGTCCAGCGCATCGCGACGCGGCCGCGCCATCCATACAACGTCCGGCCCAGCAAGAGTCCGCCGAAAATAAACCATGAGAGAAAGCCGAAAACGGTTTTATGGGTGAATGTGAGAGGTTTGCCGAACAGCTCCTCCGAAAACAGCACGCCTGTGGCCAGCGTGAGCGTCAGGAAGACGAAACCACTGCCAAGAATCTTGAACAGCACGGATTCCATTGTCAGCAACGGCGGCAGGGTCTGTAGCAATGGCGGAACATCGTGCGAATGCAGGTGTTTTTCGGCGATTGCCATCAGAAGCACATGCAGTGACGCGATTGTAAACAGGCTGTAGGCCAGCATTGCAATCAGGAGGTGCGCCTTGAATACCAGCAACTGTGTGTTCACGAGCGGCTGGGTCGCCGGCACGAACAAAGGCATCGTGGAAAGGATGGCAGCGCTTGGCAGTACCAATACATTGAGCGCATCCAGGCGGTAAGCAAAACCCGCAATCCAGTAAATGAGAACCGCAATTGCGATGACAAGCGATACGGTATTGGCGGCGCCAAGATAAAGCCCATCGGGACGCAGCATCGTTGCTGAAAGCAGCCCCAATTGAATAAACAGTGGAATCGCAACCAGCAAATGCGTGGCGCGCCCGCCCGTGTTTGCCGGCGTCTCCGCGCGTTGCCGCAAACCTTTCCACAGAAAGGCGGCAAGTGCCACGTAAGCGAGGCTCACGATCAGATGAAGTAGAATCAGGCTCATGTGCGGCTGAAGTTCAGGCGCAGTCTACATCATCCCGTTCCCCTCAACATCCATCTCTGCGAAATGCTGGAAACGCTTACAGGCCGGTTCGCCGGCATTGTCAAATCACTCAAGGGTCAGGCGCGCCTGACCGACGCCAATGTCAAGGACACGTTGCGCGAGGTGCGTGTTGCGTTGCTCGAGGCAGACGTTGCACTGCCTGTCGTCAAGGACTTCATCGAGCGCGTCCGGGAGAAGGCAATAGGCGAGTCGGTTCTTGGAAGTCTGACGCCGGGGCAGGCGTTCGTCGGTGTGGTACGCGAGGAATTAACGGCGTTGATGGGGGCGCAAAATGATGCACTTGCGCTGGCCGTGCGGCCTCCGGCGGTTATCCTGATGGCGGGTTTGCAGGGGGCGGGCAAGACCACTACCAGCGGTAAGCTCGCCCGGTTGCTTTCGGAGCAGAAGAAAAAGGTCTTACTCGCCAGTTGCGACGTCTACCGGCCCGCGGCCATGGAGCAACTCAAGACTCTGGCAGAGCAAGTCCAGGTTGATTACTTTGCCGCTGAAGCCGGGGCCAGGCCGCAGGCGATTGCCCTGTCGGCCCTGGATCATGCCAAGCGTCATTTTCACGATGTGCTCATTGTCGACACTGCGGGCCGGTTGGCAGTCGATCGGGAAATGATGGAGGAAATACAAGCTCTGCACCAGGCGCTCGCTCCAAGTGAGACGTTGTTTGTGGTTGACGCGATGCAGGGTCAAGACGCCGTGAATGTCGCCAAAGCATTTGGTGACGCCCTGCCGTTGACCGGCGTTGTCCTGACGAAGATGGATGGTGATGCCCGTGGTGGCGCCGCATTGTCGGTCCGTCACGTCACCGGTAAGCCGATCAAGTTTGTCGGCACCGGCGAGAAGCTGTCTGGACTGGAGCCTTTTTATCCCGACCGCCTGGCAGAGCGCATACTCGGCATGGGCGATGTTCTCTCGCTGGTGGATGACGCGAGGCGCAACGTTGACATTGCCGAAGCCGAGAAGCTTGCGCGCAAAGTCAAATCGGGCAAGGGCTTTGATCTTGAGGATTTTCGCGGGCAGATGCTTCAAATGAAAAACATGGGCGGCATGGGGGCCATCATTGACAAGCTGCCGGCGCAGTTCGCGCAAGCGGCGCAAGGCGCAACAATGGACGAACGGGTGGTCACTCGTACCATCGGCATTATCGACTCCATGACGCGCCGCGAGCGGGCCAAACCGGAGATCATCAAGGCCTCTCGCAAACGGCGCATCGCCAGTGGATCCGGTGCCAGTGTCCAGGAAGTCAATCGCCTGCTATCCCAGTTTTCCCAGATGCAGAAGATGATGAAAATGATGGGAAAAGGCGGATTGCAGAAAATGATGCGGGGCGCCCGCGGCATGTTCCCGGGGCGCGGTTAGTTAGCCAGTCCTGAACTCCACCTGGCGGGTGATGCGCGTCAGTCTGGCCGATGCACCAATAGCACGCCTGGAACGTCGAGCCGGCAGCAAGGTCTACCTATGCATCGCCAACGTTTCAGCTCGCCGCCGTTCGCCGGCCGTTTTTTTTGGAGCCAGATAGCAATGATCACCCGCTTTTTGATTTTTCTCGGTCTGCTCGTTTCGGCGTCATGGTTTCCAGCACCGCCAACTCTCGTGTCGTCGGCATTTGCCATTGATCTGGACTATGAGCGGGAAAATCGCTGGGCAGAGCAGGTGCTGCCGTCCATTCTGGTTGGCGACCCGCTGTGGATCGAACAGCCGAACGGGCACAAATTCCTGGCAATTTATACCGAAGCCGAAAACCCTCGCGGGGCGATCATTATCGGCCATGGTCGTGGCTGGAATCCTGATTTTGAACTCTACGGCACCTTGCGCATGAAGCTGGCGGACCAGGGTTACAACACGCTCGCGATCCAGTTGCCGGTGCTTGGTCCGGGCGCGAAGGTCGGTGACTACATCCCGACCTATGAGGATGCCTCGGAGCGTTACGATTTGTCATCCAGGTTGCTGAAAGAAAAAGGTTTTGACGATATCGCCATCGTGTCTCACAGCCTTGGGGCGACCATGGCCAACCAGTACCTGATTACTGTTGATGAAACGCTCGTCAAGGCATGGGTATTTATAAGTATTATCAATGGGTTGCAGGAGATGTTCCGGATCAAGATCCCGGTCATGGACGTCTACGGCAGCGAGGACTGGGTGATTACCCAGGTTGGCGGCTATGAGCGCAAGCAACAGATCATGAAGGTGGCTGGCTCCCGCCAGGTGGTGCTGGAAGACGCGCCGCACTTTTTTGAAGGCAAGGAGGACGAGTTGACCCAGGTGATAGTGGACTTCCTGGATTCTGTTTTCCACGGCGCCAGGCAACCTGCCGACAGCGGCGCGAAATAGTGGCCCGACAAACGTCCGCGCCCTTGCGCCAGGCGGAAAAACAAGCGTAAAATCGCGCGCTTGGCTTTTTCGGGGGTGCCGACGTCGGCAAATCCCCAATCGGGGTGAATTCAATGGTGGTGATCAGACTGGCGCGCGGCGGCGCCAAAAAGCGGCCGTTTTACAACATGGTTGTTGCCGATTCGCGCAATGCGCGGGACGGGCGCTTTATCGAACGTGTTGGGTTCTACGACCCAAAGGCACCTGAAGGGCGTGAAGGACTGCGCGTCAACATGGAGCGGCTCGCATACTGGCAGGGCAAAGGAGCGAAGTTGTCGGATACGGCAGCACGCCTTGTTAAGCAATTTGGCAGCAAGGCCTCCTGACGAGATGATTGTAATGGGGCGCGTTAGCGCTCCGTTCGGTGTCAAAGGCTGGGTAAGAGTGCAGCCGTATACCGAAAATATCGACAGCCTTTTCCGTTTCCGTAGATGGTGGCTTGCAGCGGCAAGCGGATGGGACGGCCTGGATGTCGAAGAACAGTCTGTACACGGAGATGTTCTTCTGGTGCGCTTTGCCGGGATGGATACCCGGGAACGGGCAGCAGCGTTGAAGGGCAAAGAAGTTGCCATTCCGCGAAAGCAGCTGCCCGCGCCTGAAACTGGTGAGTATTACTGGGCAGATCTGGTCGGGCTGGCGGTGGAGAATACGCATGGTCAGTCGCTTGGTAAGGTAGAGCGATTGTTCGAGTCCGGTGCGAATCCGGTGATGGTGGTGATCGGCGACAGAGAACGCCTGGTGCCTTTTGTAGAACCCGTGGTCAAGCAGGTTGACCTGGACGCAGCAAAACTCCTGGTGGAGTGGGAACTCGATTACTAGGCTCCAAGTAGACCAGGCGCCGGGTTAAGCAGGTGTTTTGTTAACCAGATGCCCGGTCAACAGGGGCTCGATCATTAGAGGTGCCAGAGCAATGAAGCGCTTCGATGTGGTGACGCTGTTTCCTGGTATGTTCGATGCGCTGACGGGGCACGGTATTACGCAGCGAGCGCGTGACCAACGGCATTTTGAGTTGGTTCTCTGGAACCCGCGCGAATTCGCGGTGAATGCTTACCGCAGCGTGGATGACAGGCCATATGGCGGCGGGCCAGGAATGGTGATGCTGGCGGAACCGTTGGCGAAGGCGCTGCGGGCAGCGAAGGCACGTCAGCGAAGTTGTGGCGTATCCGGAAGTCGTACGATCTACCTTTCGCCACAAGGCAGGCGGCTTGATCAGGCGATGGTAGAGGAGTTGTCCGAAGTCGATGGCCTGGTGCTGTTGGCGGGGCGGTACGAAGGGGTCGATGAAAGGCTCGTCGAGCAGGAAATCGACAATGAAGTATCGGTAGGCGATTACGTGGTCTCGGGGGGCGAGCTTCCGGCGATGGTGTTGATTGACAGCATCGTTCGTCGCATCCCCGGCGTGTTGAACGATGCCGAATCGGCGTCGCAAGATTCGTTCGTTGATGGGATACTCGACTTTCCCCATTACACGCGGCCCGAAGTAGTTGACGGTCAGCCTGTTCCACCAGTGCTGTTGTCCGGAAATCATGCGGACATACGGCGTTGGCGATTGAAACAGGCGCTGGGAAGAACTTGGCGGCGCAGGCCTGACCTGCTCGCAAACCTTCAGCTCGACGCCGAGCAGGCGCTGTTGCTGGAAGAATACCAAGCCGAATACGGCGATGCGGAAAAGACAGAAACAGGAGTGTAAGAGATGAATCTGATCGCGAAACTGGAGCAGGAAGAAATTGAACGGCTCGGCAAGACTATCCCCGACTTTTCTCCGGGCGATACCATTGTCGTGAGCGTTAACGTCGTTGAAGGCGAGCGCAAACGCGTTCAGGCTTTTGAAGGGGTCGTGATCGGAAAGCGCAATCGCGGTCTGAATTCCTCCTTTGTCGTACGCAAAATATCCTCAGGCGAAGGCGTGGAGCGTACTTTCCAGACCCACTCGCCACTGATTGCCGGTATCGAAGTCAAGCGCCGCGGCGCCGTGCGTCGTGCCAAGCTCTATTATCTGCGCGAGCGTTCCGGTAAGTCGGCACGTATTCGTGAGAAGCTGACAATCTCCAGCAAGCGTGCACAGGCGGCCAAAGCAGCGTCCGAGGCGCCCGCGCCTGCCAGCAGCGCAGAAGAGATCGCTGCACCTGAATAAATTACAGAAGGCACATGGTCACGCCGTTGAGCGTGCGATGCAGTTACAAGAAATGGCGACCACTCGGTCGCCATTTTTTTGGCCCTTGCCTCGACCACCATGCCGGATCGGATCGCAGCTGCTCCCGACTGATTTCCAACGCCGGAAGGTCCGTGTCGTTGGAAATTCGCTTGTTACAATGATGCCGCATCGCTGGTGCCCGTACATGAGTAACGCTGCGTTCCTGATTGATATGCCCCTTGACCGAATTTGATGAGGCCCCTGGTATGAGTATGAGTCTGCGAACGATTGTTGCCGCCAGTGCTGCTGCACTTGTGTTTGCCACGGGCTGCGGTGAGAAGCAGCAGATGCTGTCGATTACCACCGGGGGTACAGGCGGCGTCTACTACCCCTTGGGTGGTGCATTGGCCAATGTGTTGACGGAGAAAATGGCCGGCTTCCAGGTGACGTCAGAGGTCACCGGCGGATCGGTCGATAATCTCAAACTGGTTGGCAGTCACCAGGCCGACATGGGTTTTGCCATGGTCGATGCGGCGTTTGATGCGCTGAAAGGGCGTGATCGTTTCGACGGCAAACCGATGCCAATTCGCGCTTTGGCCGTGCTCTACCCGAACCGTATGCACGCTGTGACGACGCAACAAACCGGTATCCGAAATATAAGTGAGCTTGCAGGCAAACGCGTATCAGTCGGGTCGCCCGGTAGTGCTACCGAGGTGATGGCTGTGCGTATCCTCGAAGCGTACGGCATCGACCAGTCGGTCAGGCGGGAACGACTCTCCGCCGTGGAATCGGTGAATGCGCTCAAGGACGGGAAAATCCAGGCATTCTTTTTTGCCGCCGGGCTGCCGACTGCGGCAGCAACTGACCTTGCCGCCACGCCGGGGCTGACCATACAGCTGCTTGACCACGCCAACGCGGTGCCGAAGCTGAATGCGAAATACGGGCCTCTGTACGCTGCGGGAATTATTCCAAAAGACATTTACCCCGGGATGGCTGCCGACGCCAACAATGTGGATGTATGGAACATCATGTTTGCCAATGCCGACATGCCAGACGAGCTGGTCCGAGAAGTTCTTGCGATCATGTTCGACAATCGCGGCGCGCTCGAACTCGTGCACAAGGATGCGAGTCAGATTCGCATGGAGAATCAGGCATTGAAGATTTCACCGATTCCCTACCATCCTGCGGCAATAGAGTTCTATCGCGAACGCGGCGTGACCGCCGAGCATGCGAGCTGAGCGGCACCGGGCTGAACGATGAGTGAAGCTCAGACAAGCGCGCAACGACTTGTCGAGGAGGAGGAGGGCAGCGCAGCCTCCCTGCAGGGCTGGGCCAGGCAAGCGGTCATGATGCTGGCAATCGCCTCATCGCTGTTTCATCTTTACGCGGCCTACGAGGTGGTTTCCGCTCCGGTGCTGCGCGTGGCACATGTTGCGTTGATTCTGTCTCTGTGTTTTTTGACGTTTCCGTTTGCCGCGCGATTTCACGGCCGGATCGCCTGGTGGGACTGGTTACTGATGGCAGCGAGCGTAAGTGTCGCCGTCTATCTGATTTCTGGTGGAGACGCTTTGTACGACCGTGCGACGTCGCCGAACAACGCGGACCTTCTGGTTGGCGTGGTCGCCATTGCACTTGTCCTGGAGGCCGTGCGACGCGCGTCGGGCTGGATCATGCCAGTTGTAGTCGGGGCGTTTCTCGCTTACGCGATGCTTGGTGCCTACCTTCCCGCGCCGTGGGCACACCGGGGATATGACCTTGGGCGTATCGTTGGTCACATGGTCATCACCCTTGAGGGAATCTATGGTTCGGCCGTCGACGTTGCGTCGACCCTGATCATTCTGTTCACGATTTTCGGGGCTTTCCTTGCAACTTCCGGTGCAGGGCGTTTTTTCATTGATTTCTCGGTTGCGGCAATGGGGCGCTCGCGCAACGCAGCCGCGCGCAGCGTGGTCCTGTCCTCGTTCCTGCTGGGTGGTGCCTCAGGCAGCGGAGTTGCCACTACGGTGACCATCGGTTCGGTAGCGCACCCGATGCTTACCAAGGCGGGGTATCCGAAAGACGCGGCAGGTGGTTTGCTCTCGGCAGGCGGGCTTGGCGCTATTCTGTGCCCGCCAATCATGGGGGCGGCAGCGTTCCTGATTGCTGAGTTCCTGAAAATTCCCTACCTCGAAGTGTTGCGTATGGCGATACTCCCGGCGTGCCTTTATTACCTGTCGCTGTTCTTCATGGTGGATATTGACGGGCGGCGCTTTGGCAAAGGCACTGACGCGTCGGAGTCGACTGGCACGGTCTGGCATCACCTCGTACAGCATGGCTATTTCTTCTTGCCGCTGGTAGCCATTGTTGCGATGTTACTGGTCGGATTCTCACCCATTATGGCGGTATTCTGGGCGATTCTCGTCGCCTATGCGGTCAGTTTTATTCGGCGTGATTCGAGGCTCAATCCGCGGCGCCTGGCGCAGGCACTCTCTTCGGGTTCGACCGGCGTGGTCAACGTGGCGGTAACATGTGCCGCGGCCGGAATTATTGTCGGTGTAGTCACACTGACGGGACTCGGTCTCAAGTTCTCTTCCATCGTTGTCAGTTACGCCGGAGGAAGTCTCTTTCTGACTGCATTATTTACCGCGCTGGTTGTCTGGGTCGTGGGGTTGGCGGTACCGGTTACCGCGTCCTACATCATTTGTGCAGTCATTGCGGCGCCGGCACTGATTCAGGTGGGGGTGCCGGACTATGCCGCACACATGTTTATTTTTTACTACGCGGTGTTATCGGAAGTGTCACCGCCGACCGCTCTCTCGCCGTTTGCGGCGGCAGCGATTACCGGCGGTAATCCATATCGCACCACGTTGCAGTCATGGAAATACACGCTCCCGGCCTTCATCGTGCCGTTCATGCTGGTGCTCAGCCCCGCTGGAACCGGTCTTTTGCTAAAGGGGGAGCCCGCCTCGATCGCGCTGACGGTTGTCACGGCAATCCTGGGAGTTCTTGGTCTTGCTGCCGGCGCGCAGAACTGGTTACTCCAGGAAACGCGACCACATGAGCGCATCATGCTGGTCGCAGGCGGCCTATTATTGACCTATCCTGCGATATCGACGGATCTGGCCGGTCTCGTCATCATGGCTATTGCGGGAGGCTTGCATTGGATGCGTACGCGATGACGGCGCGCGACACGCTTGCACATTTTGATGCCTTGCACCAGACGCCGTTTGCCGTGCTTGGCATCAGCACTGACGGTGAGTTGGTAACCGGTGTCGACTATTTGCCGGCAGACACCAAACCACGCGAACCTCGAAGCGCGCTGGCGAGAGAAGCCGTCGACCAGGTAGAACGTTATCTCGCAGATCCTGGATACCAGTTCAGGCTTCCGCTGAAAATTGACGGGAGCGAATTTCGCAAGCGGGTCTGGAATGTCATGTGCGAGATTCCAGCCGGCAAGACATTGACATATGGTGACGTCGCGAAGCGGCTCGACTCTGCAGCGCGAGCGGTTGGCGGAGCTTGCGGCGACAACAGAATTCCGCTCATCATTCCCTGCCACCGCGTGGTTGCGCGGAACGGTATTGGTGGATTCATGCATACCACCGGCGAGCGGGAGCTCAATATCAAACGCTGGCTGCTCGCGCATGAACAAAGCGCGGTCCACAGCTAGCGTTGGTTAAATGATTAACAATACCGCGTTACTGGACGAGTTCTGCGACGCGCTCTGGCTCGAGGATGGCCTGTCTCGTAATTCGCTCGACAGCTATCGGCGCGACCTGAGGATTTTTTCCGAATGGCTCGAAGCGTCCCGGCAGAAGTCACTGCTCGATGCTGAGCACAGCGATCTGCTTGGCTACCTCGCGGCGCGCTTCCAGACCAGCATCAAACCGCGTTCCGCAGCGCGCTTGCTGTCCAGTCTCAAACGATTCTATCGCTACCTGCACCGCGAGGGCCGTATCAACACCGATCCGAGCCTTGAAATCGATGCGCCGAAAATGCCGCGCAGCCTTCCTGACGTTCTGACCGAGGACGACGTGCAGTCACTCATCATGGCGCCAGACCTGCGCACCGCGCGCGGACTGCGCGACCGCGCGATGCTGGAAACGCTCTATGCCAGCGGTTTGCGCGTTTCCGAACTGGTGTCGTTGACGATCGGTCAGCTCAATCGCGACGCTGGCGTGTTGCGCGTTCTGGGTAAGGGGTCGAAGGAACGGCTGGTGCCGGTAGGCGAGGAAGCGCTCGACTGGATTCGGCGCTATCTGACGGACGCAAGATCAGAAATGTTGGGCGCACGCACCAGTGACGCATTGTTTGTAACGTCTCGTGCCCAGGCGATGACACGGCAGGCTTTCTGGAATCTGATCAAGCGCTATACGGCGGTGTCAGGCATACACAAGAAAGTGTCGCCCCATACCCTGCGCCATGCTTTTGCAACGCACTTGCTCAATCACGGCGCCGACCTGCGCGTCGTGCAAATGCTGCTCGGACATACGGATATTTCCACCACGCAGATATACACGCATGTTGCCCGCGAACGCCTTAAGGAATTACATGCCAGGCATCACCCGCGCGGCTGAAGGAGTCCAATGTTGCTGACCTTTGTGTTCATTCTGACCGGCTATCTCATCGGCTCTGTTTCGTTTGCGGTGCTGGTTAGCCGTGCGATGGGCTTGCCCAATCCGCATAGCTATGGGTCGGGCAACCCTGGAGCAACAAATGTATTGCGTACCGGCAGCAAGAAGGCGGCAGTTCTCACCCTGTTGGGAGACGCGCTCAAGGGCGGGTTTGCACTCTGGCTTGCGCAGCGCATTGGCACGACAGTTTTCGATCTGCCGCAGCAGATTCAAGAATTTACGCTCGCCGGTGTCGCGCTCGCCGCTTTCCTTGGGCACCTCTATCCGGTTTACTTCGGGTTTCGCGGTGGCAAGGGGGTTGCCACCGCAGCCGGGATTCTGGTCGCCATGAATGCCGGGATGGGGGCTGCCATTCTCGGTGTCTGGCTTCTGGTCGCACTGATAACGCGTTATTCCTCGCTGGCGGCGATCACCGCAGCGCTGGCCGCACCTGCAGCGGCAGCCGTCACATTCGGGCAGTCATGGTTCACCCTCGCTGTGCTGTGTATGGCGGTGCTGCTAATCTGGCGTCACCGCGGCAACATCTCCAAGCTACGGTCGGGGACTGAAAGCCGCATCAGGCTGAAACGGCGTGATGCCGCCTCATTGCCCGATGGCGGCTAGCGAACCGAGATCCCAGCGGGGACGTACATTGAATGGCAACGCCCCGCGCTGCCCCTGAGTGATACGCATTGCGCCTGCCAACGCAATCATGGCGCCGTTATCGGTACACAACTCCATGGGTGGATAGAACACGCGAAACCCGGATTTCTCGCCCGCCAGATCGATACGCTGACGTAGCCGCCGGTTTGCGCCGACGCCTCCGGCGACCACCAGTTGCGACATGCCGGTGGCCGTGATTGCCCGCGTGCATTTGGCGGACAGTACATCGACGATCGCCTCCTGGAAACCGGCTGCAATATCCGCTTTGTCCTTCGGGCTCAACGCCGCCGCGTCGCCTCCAAGTTGCCGGGTGAGCGTCAATACGGCCGTCTTCAGGCCACTAAAGCTGAAATCCAGGTTGTCCTGATCCAGCATCGGGCGCGGCAGCTTGAACCGCGTAGCGTCACCTTCCTCGGCAAGCTGTGCCAGTACCGGACCGCCCGGATAGGGCAGGCCCAGCAGTTTGGCGGTCTTGTCGAATGCTTCGCCAGCGGCGTCATCGCGGGTTTCACCCAATAACTCGTAGCATCCCGCCGCCTCGACCGCCATCAATTGGGTATGGCCACCGGAAACGAGCAAGGCCACAAAAGGGAAGGCCGGGGCCGGTTCGGCAAGCAGGGGGGAGAGCAAGTGGGCCTCAAGGTGGTGAATGCCCACTACGGGTACAGACAAGGCGTACCCGAGTGCAGTCCCGACCGAAGCGCCGACGAGCAAGGCGCCGGCAAGGCCCGGGCCCTGCGTATAGGCGATGCCCTCGATATCCCGGACACCAAGCCCATGGGCCGAGAGCACGGCCTTGAGCATCGGCAACAGGCGCCGGACGTGATCTCGCGAGGCGAGTTCCGGCACCACGCCGCCGTACTCGGCGTGCAGCGCGATCTGGGAATGCACGCTGTGCCCCAGCAGGCCCGCCGCCGTATCATAGAGGGCAACGCCGGTTTCATCGCACGAGCTTTCGATTCCCAGGATCAGCATGGCTTGAGATTACCGCGGTTTCGCCCGCTTTGGTTTGCAAATCAGTCGATTATTGTTAGAATGCGCGCCTTTCGCGAACCCTGAGCATCAACGCAGAGAAACCTGAATATTTATGCCGACTATTCGAGTCAAGGAAAATGAGCCGTTTGAAGTCGCATTGCGTCGCTTCAAGCGTACTGTAGAAAAAACCGGACTGCTGACCGAGTTGCGCGCTCGTGAGTTCTACGAGAAGCCGACCACGGAGCGCAAACGTAAACTGGCTGCTGCCGTGAAGCGCCACCACAAGCGCCTCCGCAGTCAGGTGTTGCCGCCAAGAATGTACTGACAGCGTTCAACGTCAGCAGTCAAGCAGACGGTGAGTGGCGAGCGGCCATTCACCGTTTTTTGTTTTCTGCGGCCGGTATAGTGGATGTTTTGGCAGACCGGGGTTGGATATCAGATCGTTGTTAGGGTCGATTGCCATTATCAGGGAAACCATATGGGACTCAAGGCACAAGTCAGTGACGACATGAAGGCGGCCATGCGCGCCAGGGAAGCCCCTCGCCTGTCGGCCATAAGGTTGCTGCTCGCCGCTATCAAGCAACGCGAAGTCGATGAGCGCAGGGAGCTTGATGACAACGAAATCGTTGCCGTGGTCGAGAAGATGATCAAGCAGCGCCGTGAATCCATCAGCCAGTACGAGAAGGCATCCCGTGCGGATCTGGCCGAGGCGGAGAAGTTCGAGCTTGGAGTGCTACAGACTTATATGCCGCAGCAGCTCTCTGATGCCGAAGTCGAGGCTGCGGTCGTTGCAGCACTGGCCGAATCGGGTGCCCAGGGCATGCGCGACATGGGCAAGGTGATGGCGATTCTGAAACCGGAGCTTTCCGGGCGAGCCGACTTGTCTGCAGTGTCGGCAATGGTCAAATCCAGGCTGGGAACGTAACACCCGGTCGGTGATTCTGGCCAGATGATCGGCCAGGACTCCCTACTGCTCTTGCCCGGCTTTATCCGACGGATGCTGCCGGTTTTACAGGCAATCTCGCCTATAATCGACCCGTCGATTCCGGTTGTGGCATTCCGTAAGCTGGAGTTGTCACTCTTGGCTTGTACGGCGCATGGCAACCCTCTTCGAGGATCTCCGGGCACACAGAAGATGATTCCGCATTCTTTTATCGAGGACCTTCTGGCGCGGGTGGACGTGGTCGACGTCGTCGAAACCTATGTTCCGTTGAAGCGCTCGGGCTCCAATTTCTCGGCGCGCTGCCCATTCCACAACGAGAAAACGCCGTCCTTCACCGTTAGCCAGACCAAGCAGTTTTATCACTGCTTCGGCTGTGGTGCGCACGGCACGGCGATTTCGTTCCTGATGGAATATCAGGGCATGGGGTTTATTGACGCCGTCAAGGACCTGGCCGCGCGCGTGGGCATGACGGTGCCTGAAATCGAGACACCGAAAGACAAAGCGAGCAGTCCCGACGAAGACCTTATAGGTGTCGTTGCGCGTGCGGCGAGCTATTACAAACAGCAACTCAAGCAGTCCGACAAGGCGATCGACTATCTCAAGGGGCGCGGCCTGAGTGGTGAAATTGCGGCCCGCTATGGTCTTGGATACGCCCCTGATAACTGGCAGGCACTGGAGTCCGACTTCGCCGACTATGCCAAATCGACTGCGCTTCCCAAGGCGGGGCTGGTCATCGACGGTAACGAGGGGCGCCGCTATGACCGCTTTCGAGATCGTGTGATGTTCCCGATTCAGAATCAGCGCGGCGCCATTATCGGGTTTGGCGGCCGGGTGATCGGCGAGGGTGAACCCAAGTATCTGAATTCGCCGGAAACACCGCTGTTTGAAAAAGGCCGTGAGCTCTATGGCCTTGTTCAGGCGCGGGCCGGGATCCGCCAGTCCGGTGTGGTGGTTGTCGTAGAAGGCTACATGGATGTCGTTGCGCTGGCGCAAGCTGGCATCGATTACGCAGTGGCAACGCTGGGAACGGCGACAACGCCCTGGCAAGTGCAAAAACTGCTCAAACAGGCCGATCGAGTCGTGTTCTGTTTCGATGGCGACACGGCTGGCCAGCGTGCTGCCTGGCGCGCACTGGAAAACAGCCTCGCGCAGCTGGTTGACGGGCGGCAGATCGGTTTCCTGTTTCTTCCCGAAGGCGAAGACCCGGACAGTTTCGTACGTACCCAGGGTAAGGAAGCATTCGAGGCCTTGCTCGCCGAGGCGGAGCCGCTGTCTGAATATATGCTTCGTGAGCTCTCGACACGCGTGAACATGCGCAGCGCTGAAGGGCGCGCCAAGTTTTTGCAGGATGCCAAGCCTTTGTTGGCCCAGATCAAGGCGCCGATGCTTTCGCTGGTGCTGCGCAAGCAAATCGCCGGGCTCGGCGATGTCTCGCAAGCGGAACTCGACGCACGCTACGGTATCAAAACGGTGTCACGCCCCAAGGCGCCGCAACGCCAATCTGCAGAGAAGCCGTCGTTACTCCGCCATTTGGCTGAAATGCTGCTTGTCTCGCCAGGTCTTGCACGACTTGCCGATATTGAGTGCTTTCAGGCTTTTTCCGCTATCGCAGCACCCGAATTTCCCCAGAATGAGGTGGATTTGGTAGCCGAGTTGCTTGAGATAGGCGTGGAGAGCCCCAATGTTCAGGCTCTTGTCGAGCGTTTCCGGGGTAATCCGCTAGAGCCCATGGTTGGCCGGTTTCAGGCCAGCGGGCTGCTCGCCCGGGAAGGACAGGAGTTCGACGAAGAAGCACTAAAGGCTGATTTTCTGGGTGCCTGGAGCTGGATTGAGCAGCGGCTTGGAAAGGCACGCATAGACGCCTTGCTCGAAAAGAGCCGCAAGGGTCAGCTCTCCGAGGAGGACAAAGCGCTGTATAGAAGTCTGATCAGTCATTCCGCAGGTAATCGCGCATCAGCCGGATGAAGAAAGCCCGCGACCGCGATATAATCGGCGGTTCTTTTTTGCCGAAGATTGGTCGATCGGCAACTTGGCTATAGTTTTCAGTCCATTAAGTTTTTCAAATAATCAGGGGTCCCAAACACATGGCACGCGTGGCTCGGGAAAAGCGCAGGAAAAAAGACGATAAGCAGGTTTCAGCTCAGCAACCG
This sequence comes from Burkholderiales bacterium, assembly GCA_035528435.1. GTDB lineage: Bacteria > Pseudomonadota > Gammaproteobacteria > Burkholderiales > Eutrophovitaceae > SG8-40. The sequence goes on along the minus strand of DATKYN010000043.1, from coordinate 3,000 downwards.
CTGGACGCTGAAGCACGCCGCATGCGGCTCAAAACGTTGATCGTCCTCGGTAAGGAGCGTGGCTACCTCACTTACGCAGAGATCAACGATCACCTGCCTGACGATATGCTCGACGCCGAGCAGATCGAAAATATCATCAGCATGATCAACGACATGGGCATCCAGGTCTATGACGAGGCTCCGGATAGTGAGTCGCTGCTGATGACGGAACCGGCTGCACCGGTTGCCGATGAAGACGCGGCCGAGGAGGCTGAGCAAGCTCTGTCCACGGTTGATTCCGAGTTTGGCCGTACGACTGACCCGGTGCGCATGTATATGCGGGAAATGGGTTCGGTCGAACTTCTTACGCGAGAAGGCGAGATTGAGATCGCCAAACGCATCGAAGTCGGGCTCAAGCACATGGTTCAGGCAATTTCCGCCTGCCCAATGACGATTGCCGAGATTCTCGCACTGGCCGACAAGATCGAACGCGATGAAATGCGCGCTGACGAAGTTGTTGACGGCCTGATCGACCCCAACGCGCCTGAAGAGGCAGTGCCGGCGCCGGCCTCCGCCCACCAGGCGGGGAACGATCTCAGTGACAATAATGACGACGAAGAGGAAGAAGAGGAGCCGACTGAAGAACAGCAGGCGGCGATTCAGCGCGCCAATCTTCTGAAGCTGAAGATGGAATCGCTTGAGCGCTTCGCGCGTATTCGCTCGCTCAATGCAAAGATGCTCAAGGCGCTGTCGCGCAACGGTACCAGCAACCGCTCCTACATCAAGGCGCAGCAGGAAATCTCAGATGAGCTGATGCTGATTCGATTCGGTGCCAAGCAGATCGAATTTCTCTGCGACAGTGTGCGTCAGGTCGTCGAGGAAGTTCGCACCTACGAGCGCGCGATCATGGATCTCGCGATGGACAAATCCGGAATGCCGCGAACGCAGTTCATCAAGACCTTCCCGGGCGCCGAAGTCGATCTCGAGTGGGTGGAACGCGAGCTTGAAGTACGCAAACCTTATACCGATGTGCTGGCCCGGTTTGCACCTGACATTACTGAATTTCAGCGCAAGCTGATCGACGTGCAGGAACGCGTCGGCATTCCGCTCAAGGAGCTCAAGGAAATCAACCGGCGCATGTCGACCGGTGAGGCCAAGGCGCGGCGTGCCAAACGTGACATGACGGAAGCCAACCTGCGGCTGGTGATATCGATCGCGAAGAAGTACACCAACCGTGGTTTGCAGTTCCTCGATCTGATTCAGGAAGGCAACATCGGCTTGATGAAGGCAGTCGACAAGTTCGAATACCGCCGTGGCTACAAGTTTTCCACCTATGCAACCTGGTGGATTCGTCAGGCGATAACGCGTTCGATTGCCGATCAGGCGCGCACCATTCGTATACCGGTGCACATGATCGAGACCATCAACAAGATGAACCGTATTTCACGGCAAATTTTGCAGGAAACCGGTCTTGAGCCCGATCCGGCGACGCTGGCCGAGAAGATGGAAATGCCCGAGGAGAAGATTCGCAAGATTCTGAAAATCTCCAAGGAGCCAATTTCCATGGAGACGCCCATCGGCGACGACGACGATTCGCATCTTGGTGACTTCATCGAGGACACCTCGACCATGGTGCCGGTCGAGGCAGCAATTTATACCAGCTTGCAGGACGCCACCAAGGAAGTGCTGGATACGCTGACCTCGCGCGAGGCGAAAGTACTGCGCATGCGTTTCGGCATCGAGATGTCTACCGATCACACGCTCGAAGAGGTCGGCAAGCAGTTCGATGTCACGCGTGAACGCATCCGGCAGATCGAAGCCAAGGCATTGCGCAAGCTGCGTCACCCGTCTCGTTCCGAGCGGCTGAAGAGCTTCATGGGTGACGAAGGTTGATCAGAAATGTGTTAAAAAAAGCCGGCCAATCTTTTGGCCGGCTTTTTGATTGTGCAGCAAGTGGGCCTGTAGCTCAGTTGGTTAGAGCAGAGGACTCATAATCCTTTGGTCGTAGGTTCGAGTCCTACCGGGCCCACCAATAAATTGTAGTAGTTCCGACTTGATCTGACACCTGACTTGCAAAAGTGAGGGTTACCGGTTTTGATGGAGGTGCGAACCAAACCATCGAAACCATAGGAGGTAACCCTCATGTTGCATACTAACGAACAGATCATCAAACACAAGGTCGGACTTCTCAATCTGGCCGAAGAGCTGGGCAATGTGTCCAAAGCCTGCCAGGTCATGGGGCTTTCCAGAGACACGTTCTATCGCTACAAGCAAGCAGTTGATCAAGGCGGTGTTGAATCACTTCTGCACAAGGATCGGCGCAAAGCCAATCCGAAGAATCGCATCGACGAATCCACCGAAGCCGCGGTCACGCGCTACGCGCTAGACTATCCGGCCCATGGGCAGGTCAGGACCAGCAACGAGCTGCGCAAACTCGGCGTGTTCATCTCCCCCAGCGGGGTGCGCTGCGTGTGGCTTCGCCACCAGCTCGCTTGTTTCAAAGACCGGCTACGCGCGCTGGAGGACAAGGTCGCCGAGGAAGGACTCATTCTCACTGAGGCCCAGGTCGCGGCCCTGGAGCGAAAGAAGCAAGACGACGAGGTTTGTGGCGAGATCGACACCGCCCACCCGGGCTATCTGGGTTCCCAGGACACGTTCTACGTGGGCACGCTCAAGGGCGTGGGGCGCATCTACCAGCAGACCTTTGTCGATACCTACTCGAAGGTAGCGTTTGCCAAGCTCTACACGACAAAGACCCCGATCACCTCGGTTGACCTTTCCCCCGCCAGGGTAGCCAATTTGATTGAGAGATTTTCCCTAAAATTGACCCAAGGGAGGTCTCGACATGAAACGCAAGCGCTACACCGAGGAGCAGATCATCGGTTTCCTCAAAGCCCATGAACAAGGTGCGAAGCTGGCCGATCTGGTGCGCAAGCATGGCTTTTCCGAGCAAAGTTTCTACCGCTGGAAGTCCAGATTCGGCGGCACGGACGTCTCTGATGCCAAACGACTACGCGAACT